>DATABK010000856.1:0-10376 GCA_036259695.1 Actinomycetes bacterium
TCCTGGTTGCCGCGACCGCACCAGGAGTCCTGCAGCGGCTGGATCGCCGGCCTGGGCACTGACCGTGGTCGCCGGCTCGTGGTCGGCCACTGGCCCAGGTCCCCCGCATGGGATGGTGACCGACGTGATGGCCCAAGACCCGCCGGCGCCCGCACCCTGTCCGCACCCACAGCCCAGCTGGCCGCCTTCCTCGGTGCCGCCCACCGATTCCACGACGTCCAGGTCGCCTGCAGCGCCCGCCGCACTGGCCGGTGCTGGACGGTCCAGGCCGGCACCCTGCAGCGGTCGTTCACCATCGGACGCCGCACCCAGCTGGGCCGGCTGCTCCGGCTGGCGCCGGACCGGCTGGCCCAAACCACCCGGTGGGCGGCCCTGCTGGAGCTCCCCGCGCGCTGGCCGCTGCCAGGAGTCCGCACCCGTGGCCGTATCCGTGACGGACGCCGCCAGGGATCTGCACCCCATCATCGCCGCCGACGCCACCCGCGACGGTCATGATCTCGGCAGGCCAGCACAAGTGTCGGACTTCAAAGCAAGTAGCGAGCCGTAACACTGTGGGACGCACAATGCTCTTCAGGAAAAAACGGATGTCCGCGGCTCTGCCCAGGCACAGTTTGTTCCGATGGTCCTGATATCTCAGCAAGCGGAACTCGGCCAGCACGAAGCATCTGACCAGAGGAAATCATTCCGGCCGTCGTATCGCTGCCGAGGCCAACCTACGGCGCACCGTCCACGGAGATGACGGCGCCGAGAGCTCCCGTCTGCGAGCCCGGCTTGCTATCTACGAGGCTTCCTGCGAGTACGAGGTGAACAACCTCAAGTTCTTGCTTGCCTTTCTTTACCGTTGTGATCTTTCGGCGTACATTGCCGGTCGTCCTTTCAGAACTCTCTCTGCGGCTCTCGGGTCCCCCATTGCCCTAGTCGCGCATCGCCGCGTGGCGCTCGCCCCTCATCCCCGCTATGAGCTCGTCGGCTTCGAGCTGCGCCCATATGGCAGGAGATCAGCATCTTGTACCGGTCACCAAGAACCACACTAGGAGCGCTGGCCGTCGTCGGTTCGATGACCACGCTCGTGCTTCCAGCGTCGGGCAGCGCGTCCGCGGCGTCCCCGACGACAACGACGATCGAGGCCACCACGACCAGCGCTGAGCCGACGACGACAACCGTCCAACCCACCACGACAAGCCAGCCCACCACCACGACAAGCCAGCCGACCACCACCACAAGCCAGCCCACCACCACAACCAGCGAGCCCACCACGACCACTGCGGCGCGTGCCGTACCCATGGCCAGCACCACCGCTGGGGCGGGCGTGGCCGGCGGGACGACCGCGTCCTCCACGACCCTCTCGGGCGAGCCAGGGCCGCCAGCGCGTGGAGGCGCTGCGGCGCCCATCCCAGGCCAGCTTGCACCGGGCGGCCCGACAGTTCGGCCAGTACGCGCGCGGAACAGAACCGCAGACGCCCCTCAGGAACTACCTACCCCCGCCTGGACCACACCGAGCAGGCTTGCCCAACGCCTTCTCCGCTCAGGCGCCGGCCCGGTCCGCGAGGCGCAGCGGACCCTGCAAGTCACGGTCGACGAGCTCTCGGAGCTGTCACCCCGTGACCTGCTCATCCTCCTCCTGGCGATCCTCTTGTCGATGGGGCTGATGGGTGTGGCCGGGACCACGCTCTGGTGGATGCTGCACGCCTGGCGCACTCCAGCGACCCTGACAGGGACCGGCTTCTCCCGCCTGACCCGTACGCCCCGGCGCTCCTTCTCCCTGATCGTGCCGGCCCGTCACGAGGAGACCGTCCTTGACGCCACCCTCGCCCAGCTCGCACTGAGCGACCATCCGGACTTCGAGATCCTGGTGGTGGTCGGCCACGACGACCCGGCCACCCTTGCCGTGGCCGAACAGGCGGCCCACCGCCACCCCGACAGGATCCGCGTCCTGGTCGACACAAACTGGCCGAAGAACAAGCCAAAGGCCCTCAACACGGCGCTCACCCAGTGCCGGGGCCAGATCACGGGGGTCTTCGACGCCGAGGACGGGGTCCACCCCCAGCTGCTGCGCCATGTGGACGGTCAATTCGCCGACACCGGCGCCGACGTCGTGCAGGCCGGGGTGCAGCTCATGAACTACCAGGCGAGCTGGTACGCGCTGCGCAATGTCCTCGAGTACTACTTCTGGTATCGCAGCCGCCTCCACTTCCACGCCGGACAACGGTTCATCCCGCTCGGCGGCAACACCGTGTTCATCCGTACCGAGCTGCTGCGCCAGGTCGGTGGCTGGGACCCCGAGTGCCTGGCTGAGGACTGCGAACTGGGCGTCCGGCTCAGCTCCCGCGGAGCCAGGGTGGCCGTCGCCTACGATCCGGCGATGGTCACCCAGGAGGAGGCTCCAGCCAGCCTCCGAGCCCTGTTCAAGCAGCGCACCCGCTGGAACCAGGGGTTCCTGCAGGTGCTCCGCAAGGGCGAGTGGCGCCGCCTTCCGACCAGGCGCCAGCGCCTGCTCGCCCGCTACACCCTCGCCATGCCGCTTTTGCAGGCCTTCACCGGACTCCTGATTCCGCTGTCCCTCGCGGCCATCGTGCTGCTGTCGCTTCCTGTGCTCGCCGCCCTCCTCAGCTACCTGCCGCTGATACCGACCATCATGGTCGTCGCCGTCGAGGCGGCCGCCCTCGGCGAGTTCTGCCGTAGCTACGGCCGTAGGACGAAACCCAGGGACTATGTGCGACTGGTGCTCGGCGCTCTTCCCTACCATGCGCTCCTCGCGGCCGCCGCCGTCCGGGCCGTCGCCCGGGAGCTACGGGGGGAACGGGGCTGGGAGAAGACCGCCCATGTCGGGGCGCACCGCCGGGTGGACGGCTCCCCGCGGCCGACGCTCCTCCACCTGGCCGGCTCCCGGAGGCCGTAATGGCGGCACTTCGGCTCCACGACCTGGAGCAGGCGCCTGAAGAGCTGGGAGCGCGGCCAGCCGAGGACGCGGTCCGCGTCAACCGGCTTCGACAGCTCCTCCGCCGGGCCTGGGCCCAGCGCACCGGTGTCTTGCTGGTGGCCGCCGTCCTGGCCGTGGTCGCCGTCGTCCACGCCTGGGGCATGACCGGCGCCCCCCAGCGCGGCGACGACGAAGGCACCTATGTCTCCCAGGCATGGGCGGTACAGCATTGGCAAACGCTGGCCCACTACACCTACTGGTACGACCACCCACCGGTTGGCTGGATCCTCATCGCGGGCTACACCGCGGCGACGCGAGCGTTCGCCCGCGCCCCCAACGCCGTGGCCGCCGGCCGGGAGTTCATCTTCGTCCTGCAGCTGGTCAGCTGCGGCCTGCTCTATGTGCTGGCCCGCCGAGTCGGCCTGCGCCGCGCGGCCGCCGCCGCGGCGGTCCTGTTGTTCTCGCTCTCGCCGCTCGCGCTGACGTTCCACCGGGCCGTGTACCTTGACAATATCGCGACACCGTTCCTGCTGGCCGCCTTCGTCTTGGTGCTCTCCCCGGCCCGCCGCCTGGCCGCCCACATGGGCAGCGGTCTGTGTTTCGGCCTGGCCGTGCTCTGCAAGGAGACAAGCCTGCTCCTGCTGCCGGCCCTGGCCTGGCAATTCTGGAGAACAGCGGACCGACGGACCCGCCGCTACAGCGCCGTCCTCGCCGGCTCGCTGTTCCTGCTCACCGGGTCGACGTACCTGCTGTATGCGCTGTTGCGGGGCGAGCTCCTGCCCGGCCCGGGGCACGTCAGCCTGTTCGACGGCGTCTGGTGGCAGCTGTTCAACCGGCGGGTGGGAGGAAGCCTGTTCGACCCCACAAGCTACAACCATGACACCGTCGTCTCCTGGCTCCAGCTCGACCCGTGGCTCCTCGCCGCGGCGCTCGTGCTGGCCCCGGTCGCGCTCGCCATCCGTCGGCTTCGGCCACTGACCGCCGGCTTCCTGCTGCTGGTCGCAATGATCACGCGCCCCGGCTACCTGCCGATCCCGTTCGTCATCGGGCTGCTCCCATTCGCGGCGCTGATCGTCCCCGCGGTGGCCGATGCCGCCTGGGGACGGCCGTGGCGCTCCCTGACCCTGACCACGCGAGTCTGGTCAATTGCCGGCCGGGTAGCCGTAAGCGCAAGCCTGATCGCCGCAGTTGTGGCGGTGGGTCCACAGTGGCGGGACAAGGATCGAGACCTCATGCTCACCGATCACGACGCCCCCCTCGCCCAGGCCGAACAGTGGATCGCCGCAAACCTCCCGCGGAACAGCCGGATGGTCGTCGACGACGCGATCTGGGTCGACCTCGTCCGCCGTGGCCACCCACCCAGGCACGTGGTGTGGTTCTGGAAGCTCGGCACCGACCCCGAGGTCGACGTGTACTACCCCAATGGTTGGCGTGACTTCGACTACGTCGTCTCCACGGGCGCCATGCGCGGATCGTCGAACGTCATCCCGGAGCTCAAGACGATGCTGGACCACAGCAGACCCCTGGTCTCCTTCGGGCAATATGGGGAGGAGATACAGATCCTCGAGGTCCGACCCAACGGGTGAGGCTGCATCAGTCCCACGGCCGCAGGCTGTTCGGGGCAACAGCTTGACGTCCGTGGTAGGGAACGGCGTCCCACAGCCGGCATTGCAGCCGACGCGGATCACTTGGGGAACCTGTCGGATCTTGGATCTGGAGGCTCTTGTCAACAAGCTTCCCGAGGTTCGGGATCTATCCGCGAGTTGGCCTTGCGGGGGACCTGGATCTTGGTCGCTCATCGATCTACCCTAGGTGCTTGCACGACACAGTTCGGAGATCGTCCTGGTTCTGCCTGCGGCTAACTCCTCTCGACTCCCGACACCGCTGACCCCGAAGCTGTGACGGTTCTCTGGCCGTCTTGACCCGTCGACGCTGCCAGCACTCCACCCAATCAAGCGACCCCTTGTCGAAGGCTGGGTCGTTCCTGTGTACCGCTGGGCGGACCCAAGGACAGAAGGACAGAAGGCGAGCGAGCCGGCAGATGGCCTCGCGAGCCACTGAGCAGGAGGTCCGGCTGTATGACTCGACGCCGACTCGTCCTACTGGTGGTCTGGCTGCTGCTTGCCGTGCTGGTCGCGACCGCCGACGCGCTCCCGGTGGCATCGCGGGCATCAGCGAGCACCCAGACCCAAGCGACGGTCACGGTCATGGCCGCCGGCGACATCTCTCCCGACCCCAGCGCCACCAAGGACGACGACGTCGCCACCAGCAACCTCATCCTGAACCTGGACCCGACCGCCGTGCTCACCCTGGGGGACAACCAGTATCCCAGGGGCGAGCTGGCCGACTTCCGCAGCCGGTCCGGCTACGCCGGGTCCTGGGGGCGGTTCAGGGCCAGGACCCACCCCTCGCCGGGGAACCACGACTACAGCGACCCGGCCGGCGGGGCGGCCGGCTACTTCGGCTACTTCGGCCCCCTGGCCGGCGATCCCGCCAAGGGCTACTACTCCTTCGACCTGGGCGCCTGGCACCTCATCTCGCTCAACTCCAACTGCGGGGATGGGGGCGCGCCATCCTGCGATCGGGATTCTGCCCAGGTCAGGTGGCTGCAGGCCGACCTGCAGCGCAACGCCAAGCGGTGCACGCTGGCCTACTGGCACCACCCGCGCTACACCGACCCGGCCGGGCACCGCGACGACCCCCGCACCCGCTACTTCTGGAACGCCCTGTACGCCGCCCACGCCGATCTGGTGCTCGCGGGCCACAACCACGTCTATGAGCGCTTCGGCCCGCTGCATCCCCTCGGGCAGCTGGTCGACTACGGCGCCGGTGTCCGGGCGTTCACGGTGGGTACCGGGGGCAACAGCCTGTACCGCTTCTCGACACCGCCGCGGCCAAGTTCCCGCTACCGCGACGATGATCATTACGGTGTGCTCCGGCTGACCCTGTCGCCGACCTCCTGGTCATCGGCGTTCCACCGCACCGACGGTCAGGTCGTCGACCGGGCCACGGCCGGCTGCTGGCCATAGCGGCGACACCCAAGCCTGGCAGCGGCGGGAGCCCTTCGGCGTGGGCGGCTGTCGCGGTGCGGGTCAACCACTCACACCCGCCAGCGGTGGAACGAACAAGCTCGCCTCCACACCTCTGTAGGCAGCCTGCTGCTCTCCACGCGGCGACCGCCCGGTGACCGACGTCACCTCCATTGGACCGAGACCACCTCAACCGGGTCGGCAAAACCCTTCAGGCTGACCGAGCGCAGCCCGGTAACCGGTAGGGCCGGGGCAAGGGCAGCAGTCTGCGCGGTGGCGAGGATCTCCTCGCCGGCGGCCAGGGCACCGACCCGGGCGGCCGCATTCACCCCTCGGCCCCGGTAGTCCAGCCCCTCATGGTGGGCCGAGGCCGCATGCACACCGATCCGGACCTGGGGGGCGAACCCGTGGGCTCGGCGGTGGGATCCCAGCGCCTTCTGGATCGCGACCGCGCACCCCAGCGCGTCATCGGCGCGCTGGAAGGCCACGAAGAACCCATCGCCGATGGCCTTGACGACCTCGCCACGGTGGGCGGCGACCTGGGCGCGCAGCTGCTCGTCGTGCCAGCGGATCAGATGTCCCCAGGCCTCGTCGCCCAAGGCCTCGACCAGGTTGGTCGACCGCACGATGTCGGTGAACATGAACGTCCGCTCCACCTGCCTGGGCGCCGGCCGCGGCCCGGCCTCGGCACCGAGGGCGTCAGTGGCCCGTCGGGCGTCCGGGGTCGCGCCCAGCCGCTCGAACGCGGCCAGGGCGGCCCGGTACTCCAGCACCGCCCGGCCCTCGTTGCCACCAGCCAGGCAGGCGTCGGCCAGACCCATCCGGGCTCGGGCGGTCTCATAGGGCGCGTCCAGCTCGGCCCAGATGGTGGCGCTGCGCCGGAAGCTCTGCTGGGCCGCCTCGGCCTGCCCTTCCGCCAACTCGACCAACCCGCGCGCCCAGGCAGCCGACGCCCGCATAGCCGCCACGCCACAGGTCTCGGCGATCCGTTCCAGCTCCGAGGCCGCCACCCCGGCAGTGTCAAGGTCTCCGACGACCACGCTGATCTCGACCTGTGCCGGCAGGAGGTTGGCTCGCTGCAGGTCCGAGTTCGGAGGCGCCTCGAACGAACCTCTGTGAGCGGAGTTGTCCAGGGCGTCCTGGATCGTGGCCGCCGCGGCCCGGCCGTCGCCCCTGGCCAGCTGCAGCAGCGCCAGGCCGGGGTTGGGGTCATGGCCGGCGTCATTGGCCTGGAGGAACGCCTCCTCGGCCCCGGCCCAATCGCCGCTGCGCAGCCGGATCTCCCCGATCTCTGACAGCGCCCGGCCCAGGTCCAAGGGAAACCATGAGGGCAGCTCCTGGCAGGCCAGCAAGGCCTCGGCCTCGGCCTCGCGCCACATCCCGCGGAGCTTGTGGATCTGGGCCCGATGGACCCGGCAGACACCGGGAAAGCCGTTGATCGACCGCCGCCGGCACCACCGTTCGGCAGCGTCGGCCCATTCACTGGCCCGCCGGTAGTCGGCCACACCCCAGCACGCGCTCACCGTGCTGCAGTACACCCGGCCGGTCACCTGGGGGCTCAACTCGCCAGCGACGGCGGCGGCGGTGGCCTCATCCAGCAGCGCCATGCCCTCCTCGACCCGGCCCTTGGCCACCAGGGCCCGGCCCTCCAGGTGCAGCCCCATCGCCTGAAGGTCCGGGATGCCAAAGGCGGTGCCCAGGTCCAGGGCCCGCCGGCCAGCCGCTGCCGCGGTGTCGAGGTCGCCTGAGGTGAAGGCGGTCATGCCCCGGACGACCGCCAGCAACGCGTGCACGGGCTGCTCAGGAGCGCCCTGTAGGAGGCGCTCGGCCCGGTTCACCCAGCCGTTGAGCACTGACGGGAGGCCGGCCCCGAGGAGGTTGAAGGCCAGCTGGGCGGCCGCGTTGGCCGCAGCCGGCTTGTCCCCCGCCTTGGCATGCAGGGTGTAGGCGCGCTCCCAGGCCTCACGGGCGGTGTCCGGCCGGCCGACCCACCAGGCCGCCTGGGCCAGCACCGCCAGCTCGTCGGGGGTCAACTCCCCGGCGTGGTCGGCCTCGGCCATGAGCTCGTAGGCCTCACCCCAGGCATGTCGGTCGAGCGCGTCGCGGGCACGCTGGCCTGGGGTTTCCGCAACGATCGAAGCCACTGCGCCCCCTCTCTGGTGCGGCGCTCATTCTAGGTGTCGGCCCGCCCGCCGAACAGAGCCGCCAGCACCGGTGGCCAGGATGCGCAGTGGCTGCTCCGGCCGACCGGTGCGCGGACCGTCCTGGCTAGAGGCTGCCCACATGCAGGGCAGCGACCAACACGCACAGGACGGCGCCAGCGGTGAAGATTGGCAGCCCACGCCGATCCGGCCGGCCCAACAGCACCAGGGTCCCCAGCAGATGGGGCTCGGCGAGGGCGCGTAAGAACGCCCAGTCCTCGACCCAGACACTGCGCGAGCCCAGCACCGCGACCCCCAGGCCCAATGCCCAGGCGAGCTTCTCATGCGCCAACGCCCTCGACCGGGGCAGCGACCACGCCGTGGCGAGGGCCGCAGCCACCACGAAGGCGAGCTCGGCAAACCGCACCACCAGCGGAACGGCGCCGAACTCCAACGCGCCTCGCGCGAAGTCCCAGATGCCGGCAAAGGGCAGCCCCAGCCGCTCCGATCCTTGAGCCAGCGGGGCAACACCCCATGATCGCCACAAGATCAGCTGCCAGGCCAGGGCGACCCCCAAGGGAACGGCGAAGGTCACCACCTGGACACGAGACCGGTCGCTGGCGGCACCGGCGTTCAATGCTGGCCGGCCTCCCAGCACGGCCACGGTGGACCTGCGCCGAACCGCAGCAACACTCCGCAGGCCAGCAAGGGCAAGCGGCACGACCAGGGTCGACTCGCGAGTCAGGCCGGCCAGGGTCAAGGCGGCCGCGGCCACCACCGGCCGCTGACGGTCGAGGGCGAGGATGCCGGCAAGCAGCAGCGCCGCCGCGAGCACCTCGGCGAGATCGCGGGCGAGGACGAGCACGAACCCCGGGTAGGCGGCAAAGGCCAGCCCCCACAGGGCGTGCCCTTTGCGCCGACGCGCCAACGCCGCACCGAGCCACCCCAGCGCCGCCGCCGCAACAAGGTTCCAGCCCACCAGCGCCCACGCGGTCGCCGCTGGTGCACCGCGGGCCACCACGAAGCTCAGCAGCGGGTACACGATGCGCTGCTGGCGGTAGGCAGGCTCATCCAAGGTGATCCCAAATTCGGTCCGGTCCTGCGTCCACGGCCGCAACCCAAGGCGGTAGAAGAACTGACCGTCATACCCAGGACCATGGGTGACCGGCAGACCAGCCGGCGCGGCGGCAGGACGGACGAACTGGTCCCCAGCGACCACGAAGCTGGCTGGATTACCGCCGAGCCCCTCCAACCGCACAACACTGAACGTCAGCGCGAACACCGAGGTGACCAGCGCCACCACCCAGCGCCGGTCCAGCAGCGCCCACATTCGGACCGCAGCTTGCTGGAGCAGGGCGGAGCTGGCTGGGATCATGCGTTCCTCCAACAAGCCCTGCCGAGGACACCGGCGATTGCGATGCAGCCTGCCGCCGGTGGGCCGACCCACGAACTCAGCTGCCAAATAGCGCGGCGCCTAAGTCGTCGGCCACCACGAAGTGGCCCAGGTCACGCTGGCCAGCGCCGCCTGCCCGTCAAGGTCGGGGTGGAAGAAGTCCAGGACGCTGACCTGGCTGGTGCTGAACTTGTAGTTGTAGGTCGCACCGCCGTCCCAGCGGCACCTGTCCCCGTACTGGTGGCAGCCCTCGGCCAGGATCTGGTTGAAGGCGACCTCGCGGGCGACGACCTGCTGGCGCTGCGTCTCGGTCCTGGTGGGGCCGAGCATCGACGGGCAGATCCCGGCGGTCGCCCACACCGTCCGGGCCACCCGGTTGGTGTGGAGCACCTTCCAGAGCTGGTAGATGTCGGGGATGCTGCTGACGAAGATCCGTGCCTGTGGCAGCTGCTCCTTGAGGATGACCATCGCCTGGCGGAACTGGCTCTTGAAGGTGTCGGTAGGGGTCATGGTGGACGGCGAGGACGTGCACAGGTCGTTGGCGCCCAACAGGACGGTCACATAGTCGACGTGCTGGGCCGCCGCGGCACGGGCCTGGGCTGGGGCCGCGGACATCTTCGCTCCGGTCACCGCAGAGTTATGGGCGTGGCCGCTGATCGCACTGTTGCGGCGCCTGATCCGCTCGTAGTGGCTGCTGATCCCGTCATACCAGGCACCACCGGTCGACCAGGACTGGCCGGGGTGGTCGCCGTAGGAGCAGCAGACGTCGTAGGCGCGGGTGATCGAGTCACCCAGCGCCGCCATGCTGTTCGGCAGCGCCGGCCTTGCGGCGGCCGACACCGGGGTCAGCAGCCCCACCAGCAGCCCGGCGGCCAGGAACACGAGCACGAGGC
>DATABK010000857.1:0-4009 GCA_036259695.1 Actinomycetes bacterium
CCCTGGGGGCCAAGCTCGAGCAGGCCGGTGAGGTCCCGGTGGAGGGTGGCACCGACCCCAGCGCCGACACCCCCGAGGGTGTGGCCAAGGCCCAGCAGCAGCTCAAGTTCCTCCAGTGGGGCATCCCCATCCTGACCGGCGCGATGCTGATCGTGAACGCCCGTATGGGCGAGCAGCAGCGCCCCGCCCAGGTCACCGGGGGACTGTTCCGGCGCCTGCTGCCCGGGTCCAGCGCCGCCTGACCCGACCCCGACCCCGACTCCGACTCCGAGGGCCCCGGCCGCCGGCCGGGGCCCTTGCCGTGGGTGGTCCCGCTGCTGGAGGCTTCGGGGCGACGGCGGCGCAGGGCAGCAGGGGAGGAGCGGCGGGTGCGACTTGGGGTGATGCTCGGGTATTTCGGGGCCGGGACGACGGCCGCCGAGCAGCTGGAGCTGGCCAGGGAGGCGGAGCGGCTGGGGTACGACTCGGCCTGGGTGGCCGAGGCCTACGGGTCGGACGCGGCCACCGTGCTGGCCTGGCTGGCCGCCCAGACCAGGGCCATCAACCTCGGCTCGGCGGTGTTCCAGATCCCGGCCCGGAGCCCGGCCATGGCCGCCATGACCGCGGCCACGCTGGACCAGCTGTCGGGGGGCCGGTTCCGGCTCGGTTTGGGCCTGTCCGGGCCCCAGGTGGCCGAGGGCTGGCACGGGCAGCGGTTCGCCCGGCCCCTGGCCCGGACCCGCGACTACGTCACCGTGGTCCGCATGGCCCTGGAGCGGCGGCGGGTCGCCTACCAGGGCCAGACCCTGGAGCTGCCCCTGCCCGGCGGGCCCGGCAAGGCCCTCAAGCTCACCATCACCCCGGCCCAGCCGCGGCTGCCCATCTACCTGGGGGCCATGGGGCCGCAGAACCTGGCCCTGACCGGGGAGCTGGCCGACGGCTGGCTCGGGTTCCTGTTCGCCCCCGAGCACGCCGGCTCGTTCCGTGGCCAGCTGGCCGCCGGGGCGGCCCGGGCCGGCCGCGACCTGGACGGCTTCGACGTCGCCCCCCACGTCCAGGTCCACATCTCCGACGACCTGGCCGCGGCCCGCGACGCCATGCGCCCGTTCCTGGCCCTGTACATCGGCGGCATGGGCTCCCGGGAGCGCAACTTCTACACCGAGCAGGCCGGCCGCTACGGCTTCGAGCAGGCGGCCCGGCAGGTCCAGGAGCACTACCTGGCCGGCAACCGTGCCGAGGCGATGGCCGGCCTCCCCGACGAGCTGATCGACCTGGTCACCCTGTGCGGCCCGGCCGGCCGGGTCCGCGAGCGCCTGGCCGCCCACCGCGAGGCCGGGGTCGGCACCCTGATCGCCAGCCCCGCCGCCTGGACCTCCGAGGACCGCATCCACCAGCTCCGCCAGCTCGCCGAGCTGGCTGCTTGACCCTCCGGTCGGGGGAGGGTCCAGGGTCGTTCCGAAGGGAGGGATGCCGCATGGACGACCTGCTGCCGATCGGGCGCTTCGCCAAGGCGACCCGGCTGTCGGTGAAGGCCCTGCGCCACTACGACGAGCTCGGGCTGCTCCGGCCGGCGCATGTCGACCCGTCCTCCGGCTACCGCTACTACCGGCCGGCCCAGGCCAACCAGGCCGAGGCCATCCGCGTCCTGCGGTCGGTGGAGATGCCGCTGGAGGAGATCGCGGCCCTGCTGGCCTCCGGCGGCGGCGACCTGGCGGCCAAGCGGCTGCGCCTGCACCGGGAGCGGCTGGAGGCGCGCCTGGCCGAGCACCGGCGGATGCTGGCGTTCCTCGAGCGGCTCCTGGACAAGGAGGACGTCATGCCGTACGAGGTGACCGTGAAGGAGCTGCCGGCCCAGCCGGTGGCGGCCACCCGCGCCACCACCGACCTGCGGGGGATCTCGGCCGCCATCGGCGCCGGGGTCCACGCCATCCTGGACGAGCTGGGCCGGCGGGGCATCGCGCCCGCCGGGCCGCTCCAGGTCGTCTACCACGCCGACCAGGTGCTGGACGAGGACACCGTGGCCCCGATCGAGATCTGCTGGCCGGTGGCGGCGCCGTTCGAGGGCACCGGCGAGGTCTACGGGACCGAGCTGCCCGGCGGCCCGGCCGCCGTCGCCGTCCACCGCGGCCCGTACGCCGAGATCGGCCCGGCCTACCACACCCTGTCCGGCTGGATCTCCGACCACGGCCACGAGCTGGCCGGCGGGCCCCGCGAGGTCTACCTGGACGACCCCGGCCAGGTGGAGGCGGCCGACCTCCAGACCGAGGTCCAGTGGCCGATCAGGTGAGGCCGAGGGCGTCGCGGAGGAAGGCGAGCTGGAGGTGCAGCAGGCTCTCGGCCACGGCCTCCTGGGCGGCCAGGTGGGTGACGCCGGACAGGGGGAGGACGTTGTGGGGGCGGCCGGCGGCCAGGAGGAGGCCGGACAGGCGCAGGCTGTGGGCGGCGACCACGTTGTCGTCGGCCAAGCCGTGGACCAGGAGCAGGGGGCGTTCCAGCTTGGCCGCGTCGGCCAGGAGGGAGCTGCGCCGGTAGGCGTCGGGGTCGGCGGCCGGATGGCCGAGGTAGCGCTCGGTGTAGTGGGTGTCGTACAGGCGCCAGTCGGTCACCGGGGCGCCGGCCACGGCGGCGTGGAACACGTCGGGGCGGCGCAGCACGGCCAGGGCGGCCAGGTAGCCGCCGAACGACCAGCCGCGGATGGCGACCCGGGAGAGGTCGAGCTCGGGGTGGTCGGCGGCCACGGCGGCCAGGGCCTCCACCTGGTCGTCCAGGACCGGGCCGGCCAGGTCGCGCCAGACGGCCCGCTCCCAGGCCGGACCCCGGCCGGGGGTGCCGCGGCCGTCGATGACCAGGACGGCGAAGCCCTGGTCGGCGAACCATTGGGAGACCAGGAAGCGGTCACGGGCGGCCAGGACCTGGCGGTGGTGGGGGCCGCCGTAGGGGTCGAGCAGCACCGGCAGCCGCCCGCCGGCCCCGGCCCCATCCTCGCCGGGGAGGAGCAGGGCGCAGCGCAGCTCCCGTGGGCCGGCCCTGAGCAGCCGGGGCCGGGGGACCAGGCCGGGGGAGGTGGCCAGGGAGGCGATGGACACAGGGGGCCGGCCGGGGGTGGTGACGGTGGTGGCGGTGTTGTCGTGGTCCAGATCGGCCCGGGTGACCACCGCCACCGGCCCGGCGGCGGTGGCGGCGTGGTGGCCGGCCCGGTCGGTGAGGCGCTCGGGGGCGGCCCCGAGGGCGACCCGCCACAGGTGGGTCTCGGTGGGTTCCTCGGACCCGGTGACCAGGACGGCGCCGCCGGTGACGGCCACGACCGCGGCCACCTGGAGGCCGGGCGGGGTCACCGGGTCGCCGCCGACGGTCAGGCGGCGGGTGTCGCAGGCCGGGTCGTCGGCGGTCATGACCAGGCGGCCGTCGAGCCAGGCCGGCACCCCGGCGACGATGTCGACCCAGGCCGGGTCGTGCTGGGCGGCCAGCTCGGTGGTGGCCCCGGTGGCCGGGTCGGCGGCCAGGACCCTGGTCGCCGTCTGGTCCCGGGTCTGGACGAGCAGGGTCAGGGGGCCGCCGGCGTCCCAGGTGACCGCGACCAGGTAGGGGTAGGCGGCCCGGTCCCAGGTGACCTCGACCCGGCGGCCGGCCAGGTCGACGACGTGGAGGCGCACGTCGGCGTTGTCGGTGCCGGCGGCCGGGTAGGGGAGGGCGACGGGCTCGATCGCCGGGTTGGCCGGGTCGGTCAGGTGGAACCGCCCCACCCGGCGCACGTCGGCCCGGGCCACGGCCAGGCGCTCGCCGTCCGGTGACCACCAGAAGCCCCGGGACCGGTCCATCTCCTCGGCGGCCAGGAACTCGGCCAGCCCCCAGGTCACCTCGGGGTCGTCCTCGCCGGCCAGCCGCCGGGCCGCCGGGCCCGGGGTGCTCCCGGCCCCGTCGAGGTCGGCGACGTGCAGGGCGCCGCCGGCGACCCAAGCCACCCGGCGGCCGGTCGGGTCGACCCGAGGGTCGAGGACGCCCTCGCCCACCGGCAGCTCCCGGGCCTGGC
>DATABK010000858.1:0-2051 GCA_036259695.1 Actinomycetes bacterium
CCGGCCGCCGCGGCCTGGCCATGAGCGCCAAGCAGTCGGGCATCCCGCTGGGCGGCATCGCCGCCGGCGTGGGCCTGCCTCCGATGGCGGCGGCCGCGGGGTGGCGATGGGCCATGGCCGCCCCGGTGGCGCTGTGCGCGCTCCTCGTCGTTGCCGCCGCCCGTGTCCGACGCGGGGTCGTGAACGCCGCCACCCTCGAACGCGAGCAGCCGCGGCCGGAGGTCGTGCTGGTCGCGTCCCCCGGGTACGCGTTCGGCTTCCTCATGGCGGGGGTGCAGGCCACCGTGTTCACCTTCCTCACCGTGTACCTGACCGAGGACCGCCAACTGTCGGTCGGCCGGGCGGGATCACTGCTCGCCGTGCTCATGGCCGGCGGACTGGCCGGCCGGCCGGTGTGGGGCTGGTTCTCCGACCGCCACAAGGACGACCGGATCCGCGTGCTTCAGGCGGCCAGCCTCCTGTCGTGCGCCGGCCTGGCCCTGGTCCCGGTGCTGGGCGTCCCCGCCCTGGCCGCGGTCACCCTGGTCATCGGGTTCTCCGCCGTCGGCTGGAACGGGGTCTATCTGGCCACGGTCGCCGAATCGGTGGCCCCCGACCTGATCGGCACGACCACCGGCATGGCGCTCCTGCTGGTCAACGCCGGGGCGGTCGTCCTGCCTCCGGCCTACGGCACGCTCATCGGCCTGGCCGGGTGGCCGGCCGGGTGGTACGGCTGCGCGGTCCTGACGCTGCTCGCTCTGGCCGTCCTGCAGCTCAGCCGGTCCAGCGGCAACCAGGAGACCGCCGATGGCTAGCACCCACCGCGTCTGCGTCATCCCCGGTGACGGCATCGGCAGGGAGGTCGTCCCCCAGGCAGTACGGGCCCTCCAGGCCGCGGCCTCCCTCCACGGGTTCACCGTGGACCTGGACGAGCGGCCATGGGGCTCGGACTGGTACCTGCGCCACGGACAGATGATGCCGCCGGACGGCCACGAGGTGGTCGCCGCCGCCGCGGCCACCCTGTTCGGCGCCGTCGGCTCGCCGCAGGTGCCGGACACGGTGTCCGCGTGGGGCCTCATCCTCTCCACCCGCCAGAAGCTGGACCTGTACGTCAACCTCCGTCCGATCCGGGGGCCGGGCTTCGACCTGCTGGTGGTGCGCGAGAACACCGAAGGCGAGTACACCGGGGTCGGCGGCCGGCTGTACCGGGCCACGGCCCATGAGACGGCCACCCAGACCGCCCTGTTCACCCGCCGCGGGATCGAACGCGTCGTCGACTACGCCTTCCGCCAGGTGCGCCCGGGCGGGGTGCTGACCAGCGTGACCAAGTCGAACGCGCTGCCCCACACCATGGGCCTGTGGGACGATGTGGCCGAGGCGGTTGCGGCCCGGTACCCGCAGGTCGCCTGGGAGCGGATGCACGTCGACGCCGTCGCCTACCAGATGGTGCGCGGCCCTGCCCGCTTCGATGTGCTGGTGGCCTCCAACCTGTTCGGCGACATCCTGAGCGACCTGGGCGCCGGCCTGCAGGGCAGCCTCGGCCTGGCGGCCAGCGGCAACCTCAATCCCGAGCGGCGCATCGGCATCTTCGAGCCCGTCCACGGCAGCGCCCCCGATATCGCGGGCAAGGGGATCGCCAACCCGGTCGGTGCCGTGAGGTCGGCGGCGATGCTCCTGCGCTTCCTCGGCGAGGACGCCGCGGCCGCGTCGGTCGAGTCGGCGGTCGACGACGCGCTCGCCGCCGGGGCGCGCACTCCTGACCTCGGGGGCGAGTCCGGCACCGCCGAGGTCGGCGACGAGGTGGTACGGCGCCTCCAGCCCGGCGTGGGCGGTCCGGGGAAGGAGGGTGGCTAACCGTGCGCCGTCGCCAGGGCCCGCTGGATCTCCTCGGCCGCGGCCACGACCGTGTCCGCGTAGCGCTTGCCTGGCGAGACACCCAGCCGCTCGATCGGCCCGGAGAGCGACACGGCGGCCACCACCATCGACGCATCGTAGATGGGGGCGCTCACCGACGCGATGCCCGGGACGCGCTCGCCGGCGCTCTCGGCCCAGCCGCGCTGCAGCGCCTCCGG
>DATABK010000859.1:0-2445 GCA_036259695.1 Actinomycetes bacterium
CAGGTTGAACACCACCAGCCGCCCCGACAGGTTCAGCCCCGGCGAGGTCGGCCCGTCGAACATCCCCCTGAGGTCCCCGGCTCCCATCCGCCGCAACGACAACGCCAGCTGCCGCCCGTCCTCGGCCAACCTGGCCGTCGAGGTCCGCAGCTCATGGGCGGTCGCGTCCGACGGCTCGAGCAGCCGGTTCACCACCTGGGGGATGATCGGCTGGCTGTTCCGCCGCGCCGCCTCCACGACCGCCTCGTCATGGGCCCGCTCCAGGCATGCATCCTCCTCCGGGCGCAGGTTGCGCCCCAGCATCACCCCCGAGATCGACCGCAGCAACGCCAGCTGCGCATCCCCCCCGATCATCGGGTCGAGCGGGTTCAACCTGAGGTTGCCGCCACTGGCGAACCGGATCGGCTCCACCCCGCACATCGCCGCCAGTGCGTCGTACTCCCCCTTGGGGTCGATGACCCAGGCGGTCCGGCCGAACAGCATCTGCCGCCAGAGGAAGGTCTTGACCAGCGAGCTCTTGGCGTAGCCGATCTGGCCGATCACCAGCATGTTCGGCCCGGTGATCTCCTTGCCGTACAGCGACCAGGCGTCGTAGCAGAAGGAGCCGCCGAACACGTCGCGGCCGATGTAGACGCCCTCGCTGCCCAGGCCGCCCTCGGAGATGAACGGGTAGGCGGCCTGGAGGTGGGCCGTGGTGACCCGGTGGGCTGGGCGTCTCGGCTTGATTCTCACTTCAGACCCCGACCCATGGGCAACGTGTACGAGAACGTCAATTCCTGCTCGCCGTCGCAGCGCTGCAGTTCAAGGCGGGACTGGCCGGCGGCGTGCTCGACCTCGCCGCAGGCCTCGGCGAGGGCTTCGGGGTTGTCGGCGGTGACGGTGATGTAGCCGGAGAAGCGGACGTCGGCGTGGCCGTCGGCCAGCTCCTGCTCGCGGCGGTTGACGGCGTCGGCCTGGTTGCGGCGCTTGGCGGTGCCCAGGAAGCCGAGCTTCTGGCGGAGCTCCTCGTCGGCGACGTCGGCGGTCTTGGCGAAGCCGACGGCGCGCATCGCCTTCAGCGGCGGCACCGGCTCCATGGTCACGGCCACGGTCCGCATGGAGCGGGTCTGGACGAGCAGAGGGGCCAGGAAGTCGGGACCGACGTCGATGCGGGGCCACTCGGCGATCCAGTAGGTGGCGTGGACGACGTCGTTGGTGCGGTAGTAGCTCCAGTGCTCCTCGGCGCGCATGGGCCAGGCGTTGCGGGCCGAGACGCCGCTCCGGCGGTCGGGGTCGACGCTGTCCAGGCGGGCCAGGTTGGCCCGGGCGTGGGGGTCGTAGGACAGGCGGATGGTGGCGGCCAGGCGGCGGGGGCCGAGGGCGTGCAGGACCTCGACCTCGGCGGACTCCAGGCGGCGGGCCATGGTCTCCAGCTCCCGGGCCAGGACCATGCAGGCGCCGGTGTCCTTGCCGCCGGCCTGCTTGATCGCCCGGCCGGCCTTGCTGGCGTTCACCTGGAGGACGATGTAGAGCTCGTGCTGCTCGGTGACCGGGGCGGCGGCGTGGGTCAGGCGCAGGTAGCTCTGCAGGGGCAGGGCGTCGAGGCCGATCGAGGGGTCGATGGCCTCACGCAGGTAGCGGCTGAGGGCGTCGGGGTCGTCGGGGGCGGTGCGCTCGATCCACTGGACCCGGCTGATCGGGCTGCCCTCGCGGGCCAGGCCGGCGATCACCCCGGCCCAGCCGGCCAGGCGGTGGGCCTTGTCGACCGGGTCCAGGAGCACGAACGAGCGCGCCCGGGCCTGGATGACGGCCGAGAAGGTGTGGTTGGGCCGGTCGGCCAGCACGCCCAGCTCGACCCCGCGGAAGGGGAAGGCCAGCAGCTCCACCTTGCCGATGGAGTCGGGCAGCTTGACGGGCTCGTCACCGCCGGCGAACCGGGTGCCGGCTTCGGGGGCGCGCGAGCGGAAGCGGCTGCGTCCGGTCGCCTTGCGGGCCATGAACACTCCGATCACGGGGACCCATTCATTCAGGGGCCGGCCATAGAGGGGCACGAAGGTCAGCAGCGCCCCCAGGCTGAGGAGCAGGACACCAAGGAACAGCCCGAGGCCGCTCTTGAAGGCCTGGACACACAGGATGGTGGCGAACACCGCCGTGGCCAGGATGGCCAGCTGGCCGGGGCGCAGCGCCCCGATCCAGCCGCGCCGCTCGAGCGGCCCGAAACGGTAGCGGACCTCCAGCGGGCTACGCATCCTGGCCTCGCTCGCCGGACAGGTCGGGCAGCTTCAGTGGCTTGGTCCCGCCGTTGCCGCCGATGTTGGCCGGGGCCGGGCGGGCCGAGGAGCGGATCGGCGCCGGGGCCGCCGGCTCGCCCCCGGCGCCCTCGTCGGCCGAGCTCATGGCGGCGAAGCTGGAGGTGGCGCGGTTGCGGGCCGTCCCGACGACGGCCGCGCCGGCGGCGGCGGCCGC
>DATABK010000860.1:0-4527 GCA_036259695.1 Actinomycetes bacterium
GTTGTTCCAGTTGCCCCCCTCGACCTGGTGGGCGGCGGTGGCCGTCCCCCACACGAATCCGTCGGGGAAGGCCTGTCCGGGCGGCGTCACCGGGCCGCCGCCGCTCAGGCGCCCCAGCCGGCCTCGACCCCGACCCGATGGCCGCCTACGCCCGCTCCGGCCACGACGAGCAGATCGTCGCCGAACGCGTCGGCGGCACCCAGGCCGGCTGGGGCGCCTAAGACCTGAGGCCGAACAGCAGCCGGGTGACCGGGTGGCGGCGGACCCCGAGCTCGTACAGCGCCAGCGTCGCCGCCAGTGACGCCGTGCTGATCACCAGGTACCGGACGCCGGCGGCGACCTGCCAGTTGAGGACGCCGTAGGCGATCGCCACCACGACCGTCTCGTGCAGCACGTAGAACGGCAGCACGGCGTCGTTGAGGTAGGCGCCGAGGCGCCGGCCCGGGGCCGTCGGCGCCCTCGGCCGGGCGAGGCGGCTGCCGGCCAACCCCAGGATGGCGACCACCCAGAGCAGCCCGTCGAGGGTCTTGACCAGCCGGAAGATCACGGACAGGAACTCCATGCCGGTGAGGGGGTCGCCGTGGGCGCTGGCCGCCGCGTACACCGCGCCGGAGGCCGCGAACCCCAGCCCGGCCAGCGCCATGGCAAGGCGCCACCAGCGCTGGAACGCCCGGCCGATGCGCTGGTCGCCGGCGGCCAGGAAGCCGAAGACCAGGAACACCGCATAGCTGAGGTGATGCCAGCCGCCGTGGCCGACCTCGCTGCCCAGCAGCACCTCCACGGCCACGAGCGGCGCCACCAGCAGCCCGGCCAGCCGCCCCCCGCGAGGGGGGTCCAGCAACCTGAGGACCGGAAGGAGGACCAGCGAGAACCCCAGCAGGCAGACCAGGAACCACAGGTGCCCGGTCTCGAACAGCCCACCAGGGACCGCCTCGAGCAGGAAGGGGAAGTCGAGCGAGGGCTGCACCTCCCAGAACCGCCCGTAGAAGCCGGCGCCGGCCCCGGGGTCGCCGCCGCGGCGCAGGCCGAGCCAGACCTGCAGCGGGATCACCGTGAGCAGCCCAACCAGCAGCGGGACGCCCAGGCGCCGGAGCCGTTCCCGCGCGAACGCGCCCGCGCTCCGCGACCGCAGCGAGTACCAGACCCCCATCCCCGAGATGGTGAACAGCAGCGGCATCCCCCAGGTGGCCCCGAAGGCCAGCAGCACCGTCGCCACCCGGTACTCGGCCGCCGCCTTCACCGGGAACTCCCCGGCCCCGAAGATCACCGCGCTGTGGAAGAACACCAGCCCGACGACCACCAGCGCGCGGAGCAGGTCCAGCTCCCCCCGCCGGGCCGGCGGCCGCTCGACCGTCCTGTCGCCGTCGAGGGCCACCCGAGGCGCGGTCCCGTCCTGCAGCATCCCGAGCACTCCAATCATCCTGGCGGCGTGGCTGTCGCGACCGTACGACGCCCGCAGCCCGGCCGGGATCGCCCCGCCGGGGGATTGGCCGGTCCCCCCAGCGGCTGATTTATCTCTTTGAAGGCTGAATGCTGCCTCCAGCTTCTATTGGACAGATGGAGCAGATGGGGGAACGCTGGTTGCGCACGCAGAACTCCAATCGAATTTGAGGAACCTGAACATGCCCATGCCAGATGCCACCTTCGTGCGCCTGCGCGCGCTGCATGCGGAGTACGCCGAGAAGGTCAACCACCTGGTCGCCGAGGACCGCGAGGACCTGATCCCCGAGGCCGTCGCCACCTACGCCGACGAGGCCCTTGGCGCCATCACCGAGGCCGAGGCGGCCTAGCTCCCGACCACCTGACCCAAGACCGCAACCCATGCAGGAGGCACCACCCGTGACATCCGACCGATGGCCGCCCGCTCGCCCCTGGCCGACCCGCAGCTGGCCGGCCCGCCCCTGGCCGGCCGAGGCCGAGGGCTATGCCCCGCGGACCAGGCGCTACCGTTCCCCGCTGAACCTGCGGCCCCCGCGCCGCTTCGGCAACACCCGCACCGACACCCGCGAGCGCTGGCTGGTCTAGGGCTTACGGGCCACCCCGGCGACCTGGTCCATCTCCGGGGCCGGCCTGTCAACCGGCTCAGCGGGTCAGCGCGGCCGGCTCCTCCCGCACCAGTTCGTCGAGGGCGACGTCCTCGTCGCGGGCCAGCCGGCTCGGCCACCAGATCCGCCGGCCGACGTCGAGGTTCAGGGCGGTGACCAGCACCGAGCGGACCACGAAGGTGTCCAGCAGCACCCCGAAGGCGACCGCGAAGCCGATCTCGGTGACGAACACCAGCGGCAGGGTGCCAAGGGCGGCGAACGTGCCCGCCAGGACCACGCCCGCCGAGGTGATCACCCCGCCGGTGGCGGCCAGGCCGATCAGCGCTCGCCGCCGCGTCCCGTGCCGTCGGCTCTCCTCGTGGACCCGGGTCATCAGGAAGATGTTGTAGTCGGTGCCGAGGGCGACCAGGAACACGAACGTCCACAGCGGGAACGAGGGATCGGCCCCGGCGAACCCGAAGAGGTGGTCGAAGGCGAGGGTGCTGACTCCGAGCGCGGCCGCGAAGGACAGCACGACCGTGCCGACCAGCAGCAGCGGGGCGACGATGGCCCGCAGCAGCAGCCCCAGGATGACGGTCACCACGACCAGCACCAGCGGCACCACCAGGTCCCGGTCGTGACGTGAGGCGCGCAGGATGTCGAGGTTGACGGCGCTGCCGCCGCCGACCTTGGCGTCGGCGCCACCGATGGCGTGGAGCCTGGAGCGGAGCTGGTCGACCAGGTCGTAGGAGGCCTGGCTGTCGGCGGCGCTGGTCAGCGTCCCCTCCAGGTAGGCGTAGCCGTCCCTGACCACCGGGCGGGTGACGGCGGTCACCCCGGGGGTCGCCGACAGGGCGGACTGGAGCTGGCCGGCGGCCTCGGCCCGGCCGACGACCTGGACCGGGTTGCCGGCGCCGGCCGGGAAGTGCCGGGCCAGCACCTCCTCGCCGGTCACGGCCTCGGGCTCGGTGCGGAAGGAGTCCTTGCTCTGCAGGCCGTTGGCGTCCAGCCCGGTCATCCCCAGGGCGAGCAGCCCGAGCACGACGGCGGTCACCATCCACACGGCCCGGGGCCGGCGGGCCACGCGCTGGCCGATGCGTGCCCACAGGCCCCGCTCGGTCGGCTCGGCCGACCCGACCACGGGCCGCAGCGGCCAGAACACCCACCGGGCCGAAGATGACCAGCAACGCCGGCAGCAGGGTGATCATGGCGCACAGACCGACCGCGACGCCGATGGCCATCACCGGGCCGAGGCTGCGGGTCGAGCTGAGCTCGGCGACCAGCAGGCACAGCAGGCTCAGGATGACCGTGGCGGCGCTGGCGACGATCGCCGGCGCGGCCCGGCCCAGCGCCACCGCCATGGCCTCGTGCCGGTCGTCGTGGCGGCGCAGCTCCTCCCGGTAGCGGGCGGTCAGCAGCAGGGCGTAGTCGGTCCCGGCCCCGAAGACCAGGACCGTCAGGATGAACGCGCTCTGGCCGTTGACGGTCAGGCCGCCGTTCCTGGCCAGCAGGTAGATGGCCGCCTGGGCGGCCGTGAGGGCGACGAACACACAGCTCAGAGGGAGCAGCCACAGGACAGGGCTGCGGTAGGTGACCAGCAGGATCACGATCACGATCACGGCCGTGATGTACAGCAGGGTCGAGTCGAAGCCGGAGAACACGTTGGCGAAGTCGGCGAAGTAGCCGGCCGGCCCGGTCACGTACACCCCGAGGCCGCCGGTGTCGGCCCGGGAGATGGACCGCAGCTCCTCGATCCTGGGGGTGAGCTCCTCCCAGCCGTTGCCCTCCTCGGCGACCTTGATCGGCACGACCACCTGCAACGCCCGGCCGTCCTCGGCCGGGATCGGCCCGATGACCCGGCCGCTGACGTCGTCGACGCCCGCGAACCGCCCGACGTCGGCGGCGACCTTGGCCTGGTCGGCCGGGGTGATGGGGCCGTCGGCGCGCTCGTACACCACCAGGGCCGGGAAGATGTCGCTGGGCACAAAGCGCTTGGCCAGCTCGACCACCTGGGTCGACTCGGCGTTCTGGGGCAGCCAGGCCGAGGAGTCGTTCTGCTGGGCGCTGTTCAGCTTCCCGGCCAGCGGCCCGGCGAGCGCGAACACCACGATCCAGAACGCCAGGACCACCCACTTGGTCCAGCGCCCACAGGTAAGCCCCGCGACCCGTCGTCCTGCGCCCATGACACCCCCAGCTCGGCCAACGCGCACCGCCGACCACCATCGATCCCAGCGCCAAGCTGGCCAAGCGGAAAAGCTGGTGCCGGCTACCGCTTCGGAGGAAGCGACCGGGCGAACCTCGTGCCGAGCTCCACCCACCTGGCGAGCTCCCCCTCGGTCCGGACATGCTCCGGGCCGACCCGCAGCCATCCCGCCATCTGCCGCCCACGCATCTCCATCGGGAACGCGTTCGTCGTCGCGACCAGCGCATCCGACTCCGCCGGGTCGACCCGCACCAGGACGCCACCCTGGCCGCTCGCCGCCACGGCCATGTTCCCCCCGAT
>DATABK010000861.1:0-6037 GCA_036259695.1 Actinomycetes bacterium
GCGGCCGCCCGGGCGGCCGTGCCCTACCTGGCCGACCTGGGTGTCTCCCACCTCTACACCTCACCCATCCTGCGGGCCAGGAGCGGCTCGGCCCACGGCTATGACGTGGTCGACCCGACCCAGGTCAGCCCCGAGCTGGGCGGCGAGAACGGCCTGCGCGAGCTGGTGGCCGCGCTCCGGGACCAGGGCATGGGCCTGATCGTCGACCTGGTCCCCAACCACATGACCATCTCGGCCGAGAGCCCCTGGTGGGTCGAGACCCTCCGGGGCGGCCCCGGAACCGAGGCGGCGCGGGTGTTCGACATCGACTGGGAGGCCGGCGGCGGCAAGGTCCGCCTGCCCGTGCTCGGCGGCCCCCTCGACCAGGTCGCCGGCCAGGTCCAGGTGGGGGACGGCTGGGTCACCTACCACGAGCACCGCTTCCCGATGGCCCCCGGCACCGACCGGCTCGAGCAGCAGCACTACGAGCTGGTGGAGTGGCGCCGGTCGGCGGTCGACATCAACTACCGCCGCTTCTTCACCGTCAACGAGCTCATCGGGGTCCGCCAGGAGGACCCCGAGGTGTACCGGCTCACCCACGCCACCGTCCTCCGCCTGGTCGCCGAGGGCCTGGTCGACGGGGTCCGGGTCGACCACATCGACGGCCTGGCCGACCCGGACGCCTACCTGCGGCGGTTGGCCGCCGAGGTGCCGTTCGTGGTCGTCGAGAAGATCCTCGAGGACGGCGAGCGCCTGCCCGACTGGCCGATCGCCGGCACCACCGGGTACGAGTTCCTGGCCGTGGCCGACGGGGTGCTGGTCGACCGGGCGGCCGCCGGGGCCTTCGCCGAGGGGTACCGCGACCTCACCGGCGACGACCCCGACCCCGCCGCCGTCGCCCTTGCCTGCAAGCGGGAGCGGCTGGAGCGCGACTTCGGATCCGAGGTCGCCGGCGTGGCCCGGCGCCTGCCCGGCGACCAGGACGCCAACCGGGCGGCGGTGGTGGAGCTGGCCGCCCGCCTGCCCGTCTACCGGACCTATGTGACCGACACGATCTCCGAGGCCGACCGGACGGTGGTGGGGGAGGCGGCCGCGGCCGCCCGGTCCGTGCTGGGTCCCGCGGCGGCGGCGGCGCTGGACCGGCTGGTCGCGGCGCTGCTGCTGGAGCGGCCGGCGCCCGAGGCCGTCCGGCGGTTCCAGCAGCTCAGCGGTCCGGCCATGGCCAAGGGGGTGGAGGACACCGCCCTGTACCGGGACACCCGCCTGGTGGCCCGCAACGAGGTCGGCGGCAACCTGGGCGTCTTCGGCCGCCCGGTGGCCGAGCTCCACCAGGCCAACGCCGAGCGCGAGGCCCGATGGCCCCAGAGCATGCTCGCCACCTCGACCCACGACACCAAGCGGGGCGAGGACGTCCGCGCCCGCCTGGCCGTCCTCAGCGAGCGCCCAGACCGCTGGTGGGCCCTGGCCACCCGCTGGACCGGGCGCCTCGGCGCCGGGGCCGACCCGGCCGACGCCCTCCTGCTCTGGCAGACCATGGCCGGCGCCTGGCCCCTGGAGCAGCCCCGCTGCCTCGCCTACATGGAGAAGGCCGCCCGCGAGGCCGGCCTCCACACCACCTGGACCGACCCCGACCCGGCCTACGAGCGCGCGCTGGCCGAGCTGGTCGAGCGGGCGTACGCCGACGCCGGGTTCCTGGCCGAGCTGGAGGACCTGGTCGCCGAGATCGCCCCGGCCGGCCGGGTCAAGGCCGCCGCCCTGGCCTTCCTCCGCCTCACCAGCCCGGGCATCCCCGATACCTACCAGGGCACCGAGACCGAGCAACTGGTCCTGGTCGACCCCGACAACCGCCGCCCCGTGGCCCTCAAGGGCGACGGCTCCCTGAAGTTCCGGGTCACCCGCACCGCGCTGCGCCTGCGCCGGGAGCATCCGGAGCTGTTCACCGGCTACCGGCCAGTTGCTGCGCCCGACCACCTGGTCGCGTTCACCCGCGGCGATGACCGCCTGGCGGTGGTCGCCACCCGGTTCACCTCCGGAGAAGGGGCGGACACGCCGGTCGACCTCCCCGAGGGCCCCTGGCTCGAGCTGCTCTCCGGCGTCACCGTCGCCGGCGGCCCCACCCTCCCTGCCGACCTGCTGGCCCGGTTGCCGCACGCGCTGCTCGTGACCGCCTGACCGCCAGGGCGAGGCCGCCCCCGGTCAGGAGCAACCCCCCGATCGGGATGGGCAGGCAGCACCCGAAGACGCGGACGCGGGTCTCGGGCCGCCGCCGGTACCTGCGGGGACGCCGGTACATGGGAACCTCCGGGGTCAGATGGACCGGGCCCGTCCGGGGTGACCGGTCGGCGGCGCGGGAAACCTGGATCTGGTACAGCTGTCGCATGACGAGCTTCGAGCTGATCCCCAGGGGCCCGTTCTCGCTGGCGGCGGGGGCGGCGTTCCTCGTGGGGTTCTCCCCGGCGGCGTACCGGGGGGCGGAGGCGGGGCATCTGCACCTGGCGTTCGTGCCCGACGGGGAGGAGACGGCGGCCGGGGTGTGCCTGCGGCAGCCCGACGGGGTGGTCGTGGGGGAGGCGTTCGGTGAGGCCGACCCAGAGGCGGTGCGGGACCAGGTCGCACGGATCCTCTCGCTCGACGTCGACGGGACCGGGTTTCCCGAGGTGGGCGAGCGCGACCCGGTGGTCGGGAGGCTCCAGGAACGCTGGCCGGGGCTGCGGCCGGTCGGGTTCTGCTCGCCGTACGAGGCGGCCGCGTGGGCGCTGATCTGCCACCGGATCCGCATGATCCAGGCGGCCAGGATCAAGGCGCGCATGGCGACCGAGCTCGGCCAGGCCGTCGACATCCACGGCGACGTGCGTCACGCCTTTCCTGGCCCCGGCCGGCTGGCCGCCCTCGAGGGGTTCCCGGGGCTGTTCGACCGCAAGGTCGAGAATCTCCGCGCCCTGGGCGTGGAGGCGGTGGAAGGCCGGCTGGACGGGGCCTGGCTGCGAGGACTCCCCAGGGACCAGGCCCTCAAGGAGCTGAAGCAGCTCCAGGGGATCGGCGACTTCTCGGCCGAGCTCGTGCTGCTCCGCGGGGCCGGCGACCCTGACCACCTGCCCCTGCACGAGCCCCGCCTCTGCCGTGGGGCCGCCCTCGCCTACGACCTCGACGAGCCGCCCGACCGCGACTGGCTGGAGCAACGGGCCGAGGCCTGGCGCCCCTACCGGACCTGGGTCGTCCTCCTGCTCCGGGTCCTGCTCGAGGCGGAGACCGGCGACGTCGCCGGCACCCGCAACGTCGGCACCCGCCAGACCTAGCCCGACCAGCCGCGGCCCGGGTCAGGCCCAGGCCACCAGGCCGAGTTCGGAGGCGGTGGCGAGGCCGACGTGGCGGGGGACGACGCGGACGGTGTAGCCGAAGGCGCCGGGGGTGGCGAGGGGGACCTCGCCCTCGAAGGCCCAGCCGTCGTCGGTTCGGGGGCCGGTCTGCTTGAGGGTGGCCAGCTTGACCCCGGCGAGGTCGTCGGCGTCGTCGACCCGTCCGTAGGCCACCTGGACCTCGACCTCGCTGGGGTCGAGGTCGCCCAGCTCCACGAACGCCCTGACCGTGAACCTGGCCCCGAGCAGGCGCTCCTTGACCCCGTTCTCGACCCGGCGGAAGGCTACGCCCGGCCAGGCCGCCGCGACCCGGCGCTTCCAGGAGGCCAGCTCCTCGGAGGCGGCGAACTCCTCGCCGGCCAGCCGTCGCGAGGTCGTCGCCGCAGGCAGGTAGTAGCCCTCGGTGTAGTCGCGGACCATGCGGCTGGCCAGGATGGCCGGGCCGAGGGAGACCAGGTTGTGCTTGATCATCGAGATCCAGCCCGTGGGCAGCCCGTCGTCCGGCCGGTCGTAGAACAGCGGCAGGACCTCGTGCTCGAGCAGGTCGTAGATGGACGCCGCCTCCAGCTGGTCGCGGCGGTCGGGCTCGATCGTCGGGTCGTCGGCCGACGGGATCGCCCAGCCGTTGTGGCCGTCGTAGAGCTCGTCCCACCAGCCGTCGCGGATCGACAGGTTGAGGCAGCCGTTGAGAGCCGCCTTCATGCCGCTGGTCCCGCAGGCCTCGTACGGCCGCAGCGGGTTGTTGAGCCAGACGTCGGACCCGGCGACCAGGGTCCTGGCCATGGCCATGTCGTAGTCGGGCAGGAACGCCACCCGGTGCCGGACCTTGGCCTGAGCGGCGAACCGGGCGAAGTCGGCGATCAGCGACTTGCCCCCCTCGTCGGCGGGGTGGGCCTTGCCGGCGATCAGCAGCTGGATGGGCCGCTCGGTGTCCAGCAGGAGCCTGGTCAGCCGCTCCTCGTCCTCCAGCAGCAGGGTGAGCCGCTTGTAGGACGGCACCCGGCGGGCGAACCCGACGGTCAGCACCTCGGGGTCGAAGGCCCGGTCGATCCAGCCCAGCTGGCCCTCGCTGGCGCCTCTGGCCAGCCAGGCCTTCTTCAGCCGGGAGCGCACGTCCTCGACCAGCCGCTCGCGGGCGAGCCGCCGCAGTTTCCAGATCTCCTCGTCCGGGGTCTCGGCCAGCGGCTCCCAGGAGCGGGCCGAGACCCGGAAGTCGGCCCCCAGCCGCCGCTCGAACAGCCCGGTGAACTCGCGGTTGATCCAGGTGCCGGCGTGGACGCCGTTGGTGACGTGGCCGATCGGGACCTCGTCCTCCTCGAACCCGGACCACAGGCCGGCGAACATCTTGCGCGAGACCTGGCCGTGGAGGCGGCTGACACCGTTGGCCCGCTGGGCCAGGCGCAGCCCCATGATGGCCATGTTGAACATCGAGTGGTCGCCGTCGGGCTCGGCCCCGAGCCGGATGATCCGGTCCACCCCGAGGCCCGTGTCGACGCCGTGCTCGCCGAAGTAGCGCTCGATGAACGACCGCGGGAACCGGTCGATGCCGGCCGACACCGGGGTGTGGGTGGTGAAGATGGTCCCGGCCCGGACCGTCTCGATGGCGGTCTCCGCGTCCAGCCCCTGCTCCTGGATGAGGCGGCGGATGCGCTCCAGGCCGAGGAACCCGGCGTGGCCCTCGTTGGTGTGGAAGACCTCGGCCTCGATCCCGAGGGCGTGCAGGGCCCGGACCCCGCCGATGCCGAGCAGGATCTCCTGGCGCAGGCGGTGCTCGCCGCCGCCGCCGTACAGCCGGTCGGTCACCGCCCGCTCGGCCGGGCTGTTCTCGTCGACGTCGGAGTCGAGCAGGAGCAGTGGCGCCCGCCCGACCTCGGCCCGCCAGATCTGGGCGTGGAGCACGCCGTCGGGCAGGCGCACCGAGACCAGCAGCGGCTTGCCGTCGCGGTCGCGGACCAGCTCGAAGGGGAGCTCGTGGGGGTTGAAGGCCGGGTAGGACTCCTGCTGGCGGCCGTCGGCGGTCAGCGACTGGCGGAAGTAGCCCGAGCGGTAGAACAGGCCGACCCCGACCACCGGCACGCCCAGGTCGCTGGCCGCCTTGAGGTGGTCGCCGGCGAGCACGCCGAGGCCGCCCGAGTACTGGGGAAGGACCTCGCTGACGCCGAACTCGGGCGAGAAGTAGGCGATCCGGGAGGGGGCGTCGGAAAGGGTCTGGTACCAGCGGGGCTCGTCCAGGTAGGTCTCGAGGTCCTCGAGCAGAGCCTGCTGGCGGGCGAGGAAGTCGGGGTCGGCGGCGGCCTGCTCGAGCACGGGCGCGGCGGATTCGTTCAGCATCCGCAGCGGGTTGTGACCGGAGGCCTCCCAGCCGGCGGGGTCGATGGTCCGGAACAGCTCCTGCGTGGCGGGGTGCCAGCTCCAGCGGAGGTTGTGGGCGAGGACGCGCAGTGGTGTGAGTGCGTCGGGCACGGTGGGCAGCACCGTGAATCGGTGTAGAGGTCTCATGGTTGAACGATCATACAAGCGCGGTCCCATGCTGCAGCCCGGCGTCCACACCGATCAGGGCGCACTGTCACAACAGCGCCATAACAGCGCGCAAGATCGGGCGGTAACGAACCGCCAGGTGCCGCGATGACGGGGGGGATGGCCGAGCTGATCGAGGTCGACGTCGAGGCGATGGTCCGGGACGCCCGGGCCGGGGACTCCTC
>DATABK010000862.1:0-8733 GCA_036259695.1 Actinomycetes bacterium
ACGAAACAGGCTGGCACCCGACCGGCGGTAGAGCGGGTCACACCCCCGCTGCTGCTGGTGCGGCTGGCCAACCCGGTCATGCGCCGGCTGCTGGCCTCGCCCCTGCACGCCCTGGCCAGCCGCCAGCTGCTGCTGCTGCACTTCGCCGGCCGCCGGACCGGGCGCCGCTACATCGTCCCGACTGGCTATCACGACCTGGATGGGGTGTTGTCGGTGCTGACCAACTCGGGCTGGCGGGTCAACTTCCGCGGCGGGGCCGACATCCAGGTCACCCTGCAAGGGCGGCGGCGGCCGGCCCGGGCGACTCTGGTCGAGGACCCGGACACGGTGGCCGCGGCCTACCAGGGCGTGATCGACCGGCTCGGCTGGCAGGCGGCCCAGCGTCGCCTCGGGATCCGGATCAACGTCGGCCGCCCGCCGACCCGCGACGAGCTGGTCGAGGCGGTCGGGGAGTCCGGGCTCTCCATCGTCCGCCTGGACCTGTCCTAGCCCGGGCGAGCCTCCCCGCTGCCGATCCCCTAAGAGGGACCGCGGCAGTCAGGAGGCGATAGGGCAGCTGACCACGCCGGCGCCGGTGCGTTTGGCGGTGTACATGGCGGCGTCGGCCTCACGCAGCAGGGCTTCCACGTCGGCCTGCCCCGACCACACCGCCACCCCGACACTGGCCTGCGGCCACAGCTCCCCGTCCTCGAACCGCACCGGGGCGCGGAGTCCGTCAAGCAGCCGCGCGGCCACCGCGGTGGCGTCCTCGGGGGCGTCGATGGCCTCGAGCAGCAGCGCGAACTCATCACCCCCGAGCCGCGCCGGCGTGTCGCTACCCCGGGCGCAGCTCCGCAGCCGCTCGGCCACGGCCACCAGGAGCCGGTCGCCCGCGGCATGCCCGAAGGTGTCGTTGACCTGCTTGAACTTGTCGAGATCGATCAGCAGCAAGGCGATGTGATGGCCCTCGCGCCGGGCACGGGTGATGGCGTGGTCGGCCCGGTCCAGCAGCAGCGCCCGGTTGGCCAGGCCAGTCAGTCCGTCGTAGAAGGCCCGGTGCCGCAGGTCTTCGGTCAGGGCCGCGTTGGCCAGCCCCAGGGCGACCTGGCTGGCCAGCACCTCGAGCGCGTCCTTGACTTCCGAGGGGACCGCGTTGTCCGTGGTCACCACCAGCGCGCCGAGCAGCTGCTCCTGGGTGCGCAATGGCAGCAGCATGCTTCGCCCTCCGGACAGCGAGAACTCCCTGGTGGCACCCGGTTGGGTGTCGGTCGGTGGTTCGGCATAGACCGGGCGGCCGTCCCGGATCGCGGCCTGCAGCACCGCTGGCATGGCCGATGGATCGATCTGGCGGCCGGCCACGATGTCGGCAGGTGCCTCGCCAGCAACGGCAGCGATCGTCTGCCCCTGCGGTTCCATGGTGCTGACGGCGGCCCAGGCGCCTTCCAGGCCGTCCAGCAGCTCTCGTGCCGCCTGCACCGCCTGGTCGCAGATCGCCGGCCGGCCGGTGGCCATGGCCAGCGAGGTTCCCACCCGGGACAGGATCCGCTCCCTGGCACTGGCCCGCTCCTGGCTGGTCGAGGCGGCCGCGATGAGATGGGCCAGGACCCCGATGACCGGGACGCCTGGGACCTGCTGAGCGAACTGCGACAGCTTGGCCGTGCCGCCCAGGAGCGGGGCGAACAAGAACGCGCCGAAGAAGGCGGCCAGCGCCGCGGCAATGAACACGAGCGCCCGGCGGCGGGTGCCGTACAGGGCGCGGAAGATGACCCCCGCGTACAGCAGGCCGAAGGCCTTGTATGGGTCACCGGCCGCGATGCCCGCCACCATGAAGCAGCCGACCTCGACCGGCTCAGCGGCCGCGGGGAAGCTCCCCCGCCGGTAGCCCGCCAGCCACCACCACAGCAGCCAGCACAGCAGGATTATCGCGCCGATCCGCAGCCCGACCGGCACGGCGCCATGGGACAGGATCAGCGGAAACTGGCCGACAGTGGCGAAGACGGCGAAGCCCAGGAACAGCCAGCGGACCCTCGCCAGCAGCCCCTTGGGCGGTGCCGCCCACCCCAGCCTGCGCGGCCGGACTGGCGCACCGACCGGCACAACGGTCTGCGCGTCAGCTGGATGACCTACCGGCATGTGTGTTCCAAGGTTTCGTCCTCCAGCATCGACCTTCTGCTAGTTCATCGGCGGCAGGCTCGCTATCTCAAGGCATTGGCGGGCAAGTCTGGGGCGGCCTCTACGTAGTTCTACTGATGTCTGGGTGCGTAGTGGTGTTGATGGGCCGGCTGAGGGATCCGCCCGATCCACAGAACAGGAAAGCAAACTGGCTGCCGCCGCCAGAGACACAGGAGCAGCAGGATGGGTGGAGGGGCGTTGGGAGCGCTCGGCGGCCGTGGGGTCCGATGGCTGGCCGTGGCCGTGGTGATGGCGGTGGTGGTGGCGCTGCCGCCGCCGGTGGCCGGGAGGGCCGGCTCGGCCGGCGAGGGTCGGTTGGTGTCGGTGATCGTGCAGGCCGAGCCGGGGGTGGTGGCGGGGGCGGCCGGGGCGGTGGCGCGGCTTGGTGGCCGGGTCGGCCGCCAGCTTCAGGTGATCAATGGGTTCAGCGCCTGGGTGCCGGCCGGCCAGCTGGGCCGGCTGCAGAGCTCCCCGGGGGTCGGGTCGGTGACCGAGAACACCTCGGTGCGGATGCAGGCGGCCGCCTATGCCCCGACGACCGATGCCGGGTCGTTGTACAACACCACCCTGGCCACCGGGGCCCAGGCCTACTGGAAGGCCGGCTGGACCGGCAAGGGGGTGGATGTGGCCGTGGTCGATACCGGCACCGCTCCGGTCCCGGGGCTGGCGGGCGCCGGTAAGCTGGTCAACGGCCCCGACCTGTCGTTTGAGTCCCAGTCCCCCAACCTGCGGTATCTGGACACCTATGGGCATGGCACCCATATGGCCGGGATCATCGCCGGCCGGGCCGATGGGGCCGTGGCCGGCCGCTACGCCGGGGACACGACCAACTTCCTGGGCATGGCCCCCGACGCCCGCATCGTGTCGCTGAAGGTCGCCGACGCCATGGGGGCGGCTGATGTCAGCCAGGTGATCGCGGCCATCGACTGGGTGGTCCAGCACAAGACCACCGGGGGCCTCAACATCCGCGTGCTCAACCTGTCGTTCGGCACCAACACCACCCACCCCTATTCGATCGACCCGCTGTGTCATGCGGTGGAGGCGGCCTGGCGCAAGGGCATCACCGTGGTCGCGGCCACCGGGAATGCCGGCTTCTACATGACCCCGGGGGGTCCGGGGCTGACCAGCCCGGCCCGCGACCCCTATGTGCTGAGTGTGGGGGCCACCGACACCAAGAAGACCACCGCCACCGGCGACGACGCGGTGGCCAGCTTCTCCTCCAGCGGGGTGGTCGGGGTCGGGGGGACCAAGAACCCGGACCTGGTCGCCCCGGGCAAGTCGATCATCAGCCTGGCCGTGCCCGGCAGCTACATCGACCAGACCTACGGGTGGGCCGGGGCGGTGGACGGCGGGTACCTGCGGGGCAGTGGCACCAGCCAGGCCGCCGCGGTCCTGTCGGGGGCGGCCGCCCTCGTCCTCCAGCGCCACCCCACCTACACTCCCAACCAGGTCAAGGCGTTGCTGACCATGAGCGCCCGGCCGCTGACCGCCGGGAATCTGACCGCGGCGGCCCAGGGCAAGGGCACCCTGGACCTGGCCAAGGCCCTCTCGACCACCTCGGTCACGGCGGCCTACAGCTACACCAACAGCAGCGGGGCCGGCAGCCTGGAAGGGGCCCGGGGCAGCGCTCACCTGGTCGACAACGGGGTCGAGCTCCGCGGCGAGCAGGACATCTTCGCCACCCCGGTCGCCACCGCCACCCAGGCCTCCAAGCGGACCGCCGGCACGGCCTGGACCGGCGGGACCTACAACGGCCAGGCCTGGACCGGCTCCGGCTTCACCGGCAGCAACTGGAACACCACCAACTGGAGCGGGCGGATGTGGTCGGGTCGCATGTGGTCGGCTGTGACCTGGTCGGGGCGGATGTGGTCAGGCCGCATGTGGTCGGGGGGGACCTGGACCGGGCGCATGTGGTCGGGCAGCCACTGGACCGGCAACACCTGGTCCAGCACCAGCTGGAACTAGAGCCTCACCAGCAGCGTCAGGGCGGGAGGATGCTCCCGCCCTGACCCATGCCGCAGTCCCGTCGGAACCCTCCTGTTTGCCTGGCATCCGATTCTGTGTCGGATGGCGCTTGATCATCCGCTTGATCATCCAGACGATCCGACGGGACACGGCTCGATCCGTCCGGATCGACGACCCATCCAACGTGAGCAGGCCAGACGGTCTGGACCCGTCCAGGTCGACGCCGAGCATCCGTCTCGTATCGGAAGGATGGTCGGTCTAGGAGAACTCTCGCAGATGGGTTGCGACCCACCAGCGGTTGTCGAACGAGTCGACGAAGCCACAGACACGGTCGCCCCAGGATTGCTCGGTCGGCTCCAGGATCGAGGTCGCTCCGGCCGCCAGCGCAGCACGGTAGGTGGCGTCCACGTCCGGGACGTAGACGAAGTGGACACACGAGCAGGCCGGGTACTGCTCGCTGGCTTCGCTCAGCATCACCAGGGAGTCCCCGATGCGGACATCACCGTGGTCGATGCGGCCGTCCGGGCGCAGGCTGCGTCCCTGCTCCACGGCGCCGAACACCTCCACCAGGAAGTCGATCAGGCGCTCGGCGCCGTCGACCACGACGTAGGGATTGATGCTGTGGTAGCCCTCCGGCAGCGGGACCCCGCCGATGCACCTCACTCCTTGGAGGCAGACCTGGCTCGTGCCGACCGGTCGAGGCCTAGGCCAGCCGGCCCGCGGTCGAGGCCTGCCAGGCCCACCGAGCAGCTCAGCGGTTGTGCCGGGCGGTGGCGGACGGAGTTGGCGGCCGCAGCCAGAGCGAGGTCCGGGTGGGCTGCATGGTCTGGTCGACCACGGCCAGCAGCTCACCGTGCAGGGCGTCCAGGTCGACCTGGTCGCGGAGCCGGGCCGCGAAGGCGTCGATGACCCGGCCGGCGTCGTGGCGGCGCCGGTTGAAGCGCCGGTCGACCAGCTCCTGGACCCGGCGGCGGGCCGGCTGGAACACCCCGGCCACGGCCAGGGTGGCGGCGGCCACCACCAGGCTGGAGTCGCGGCCCAGGAGCTGGCCGAGGCCGAGGACGACCGCCGCGTAGCCGCCGACCAGCAGCACCGTCAGCAGCGTCCAGGCCAGGGTGCGGCTGAGGATCCGGTCAAGGTCGTACAGCCGGTAGCGGAGGATGGCCGCGGCGATGGCCAGGCAGAGGACCGCCGCGGAGCCGAGCACGGCCACGCCGACCACGGTTGGGCTCTCGAGGGAGATGCCGGCCATGGCGACCGGGATCCCGGCCGCCGCCACCACCGCCGCGGACGCCACCCAGCGCAGCTGCTGGCGTTCCTCACCCCTGGCACGGCGAAAGCGGACCACCAGCGAGGCGCCGCCCACCACCACGCTGAGCAGCGTGAGGACGACTGCGGGCAGCGCGACCGTCGTTGCCGGGGCCGCCAGGGCGGGAACGAAGTACGGGTTCTGGAACGAGTAGAAGGGGTCGAACCTCACCGTCTCGATCCCGAGGACGGTCGCTGCCGTCCACGACAGCGGCGCCACGGCGGCGATCCTGGCCCACCATCGCCATCGCACCGACGGCAGCGAGCCGGTCGGGGTGAGCAGCAGGATGAAGCCGATGCAGGCCGGCCAGAGGGCGAAGGTGTCACCGAGCGCGCGAAGGTGGGCGACGGCCGGGACCGCCCCTGGGCTGGCCAGGAGCCCGTACCGGGCGTAGCTGTCGGTGACCCCGTCCACGGTCACCGACAGCCCCAGGGCCAGCATCAGCCAGCCGACGGGATGGCGCGGCCGGCGGCCGGCCAGCACCGCGCCGACCGTCGCCATGCCGACCACCGCCGCCACGTAGGTCAGCTCGTGGGCCTGGATCGTCAGTTCGGGGTGCCCCGCCTGACGCAGCAGGTGGTCCAGCCAGAAGACGGCGACCAGGCCCGACAGGGTCAGCGCCCACAACAGCCGCGCCAGTCCCGGCGCCCACCGGCCCGGGCCGGGGGCGCGGGCGTCACGGCCCACGGCCCGTCTCCTGCTGCACCCGGCTCACCTCCGGAAGCGCCACCCTCCACTGTCGGGGACCGGGGCCAGCGTGGCCTGCCTACGTCTCAACAGCGTTACGGGTGTCGCGGCTTGGACGGTGCTGGCGGCCGCAGCCACAGCGACGCCCGGGTCGGCTGCATCGTCTGGTCGACCACCTCCAGCACCTCGGAGGTCAGGGTGTCCAGGTCGGTGTGGTCGCGCAGCCGGGCGCTGAACGCCGCCATCGTCCGGGCGGTGTTGTAGCGGCGCCGGTTGAAGCGGCGATCGACCACGGCTTGGATGCGGCGGCGGGCCGGCTGGAAGACGGCGGCCACGGCCAGCGTCGCACCGGCCACCGCCAGGCTGGAGTCCTGGCCGAGCAGCTGGCCGAGCCCCAGCGCCACCACAGCATAGGCGCCGGCCAGCAGCAGCGTCAGCAGCCCGTAGGCCAGGGTGCGGCTGATGATGCGGTCCAGGTCGTACAGCCGATACCGCAAGACGGCCGCGCCGATGGCCGCCGACAGGATCGGCGGATTGAGACCGCCCACCACTGGCGCCAGGGCATAAGCGCCCAGCGCCAATGCTGTCAGGTGGACCATCGCGAGCAGGGCGACCAGCACGGTGCCGAACGCCACCCAGCGCAGCTGCTGGCGTTCGATGCCGCGGGCGCGGCGGAAGCGTCCCACCAGCGAGGCCGTCGCCACTATCACCACGGCGATCGTGACGGCGAAGGCTGCCCGGTAGGCGATCAGCAGCCCACCATCAAGCGCGTCGAGGTCGAGGGGGCTCCTGAGCGCCTGGACGAGCCGATCATCGCGCCTGGGGAACAGGGCCACGGCCAGCAGCAAGGCGACCGGTGTGGCCGCGATGATCCCCGCCCACCAGCGCCAGCGGGACGACGGCAACGAGCCGGTCGGAGTGAGGAGCAAGATGAAGCCATTGCAGGTGATCCCGGTGACGATGGTGGCCGGAACGTACAGGGCAACCAGGCCGGCGGCGGGGGCATCGGGCTCGGCCACCCCGTAGTTCGCGTAGGCCAGGGCCACCCCGGCCGCACTCAGAGACAGGCCGAAGGCGAGCAGCAGCCAGCCCACGGGGTGGCGGGGCCGGCGGCTGGCCACCAGCGCCCCGACCGTGGCCGTGCTTACCGCGCCGAGCACCGGGGGAATGGCGGTCGGGACCAGGACGACCAACTCCGGTCGGCCCGTCCGGCGCAGCAGCTGGTCCAACCAGACGGTCACGACCAGGCCAGCGACAGCCAGCGCCCACAGCACCCACACCAGCCAGGCCCGCCGCCAACGCGACAAAGGCCCTCGGGCCAAAGCCGTCACCGCCCTGGTCCTCGCTGCACACAGCCCACCACGGTCCCGCCACCCTCCAGCGTCAGAGATCACGGGCCAGTGTGGCGGGCTTCCGTCTGGGAAGCGTTACGGACAGCCAGGCTACCCCGGGCGGCCGCCGACCGAGGGGGTCTGGGGGCGGAGCCAGAGCGAGGTCCGGGTGGGCTGCATGGTCTGGTCGACCACGGCCAGCAGCTCGCCATGGAGGGCGTCCAGGTCGACCTGGTCGCGGAGGCGGGCCGCGAAGGCGTCGATGACCTGGCCGGCGTCGTGGCGGCGGCGGTTGAAGCGCCGGTCGACCAGCTCCTGGACCCGGCGGCGGGCCGGCTGGAACAGGGCGGCCACGGCCAGGGTGGCGGCGGCCACCACCAGGCTCGAGTCCCGGCCCAGGAGCTGGCCGAGTCCGAGCACGACCGCCGCGTAGCCGCCGACCAGGAGCACCGTCAGCAGCGTCCAGGCCAGGGTGCGGCTGAGGATCCGGTCAAGGTCATAGAGGCGGTAGCGCAGGATCGCCGCCCCGGTCGCCAGCGGCAGCACGGCCGCGCTGACGCCGACGGCCACGGTCAGCAGCTCGAAGTCGTCCTCGAGGATCAGGGCGCCGACGGCGGCCAGCAGCGCCATGGCGGTGACGGCCGCCCCCCAGGCCAACCAGCGGAGTTGGAGGCGCTCGACGCCGCGGCTTCGGCGGAACCGCAGCAGCAGCGACACCGCCCCGGCGATGAGGGCGACCAGCACGACCAGGGCCGACACGACCAGCGCGTCCAGCGCGACGGACAGCGCCGGCACCCCCAGCGGGTTGGCCACGTCCGGGTACTCCGGCCGCAGGGGGGCCGGGTCGATGATCGACCCCAGCAGCCACACGGCCGCCGCGGCGGCCGCGACCCGCGCCCACCAGCGCCAGCGGGGCGAGGGCAGGGACCCGGTGGGGGTCAGCAGGAGCACGAACCCGGCGCAGGCGACCCACATCACCACCAGGCCGTTGTTGAGGCCGGCGAGGTAGGCGGCGCCAGGCAGCGACCCGGGCCGGGCGACCAGCCCGTAGCGGGTGTAGGCGTAGGTGAGGTCGTGGCCGCACTGCGACAGCCCAAGGGCCAGTAGCAGCCAGCCCACCGGGTGCCGGGGCCGGCGGACGGCCAGCATGGCCCCGACCGTGGCCGCGCTGACCACCGCCACCGCCACCGGGATGCTGCTGGCCGAGTAGGCGCTCAGGTCGGCCCGGCCGGCCTCGTGGAGCAGGTGGTCCAGCCAGGCCGTGCCGGCCACGCCGGCCACCGTCGCCAC
>DATABK010000863.1:0-9733 GCA_036259695.1 Actinomycetes bacterium
CCTCGGCGGCCTTCTTCTCGAACCAGCCCAGGGCCCGGTCGGCGGCGGCCTCGGGGTCGACCAGCTGATCCTTCCAGCCGCTGACGGCGTGGCGCATGGCCCGGGCCGACAGCCGCTTGGGGTCGTAGTCGAGCTGCCGGCAGACCTGGGTCATCAGCCGCTCGGCGTCGCCCTCGTCGTAGATGGAGAAGGTGGAGGTGTAGCCGAGGTGGGAGCCGCTGCGGCGCAGGATCCGCACGCAGGCCGAGTGGAAGGTCGACACCCACATCGCCCTGACGACCGGCCCGACCAGGTGGCGGAGCCGCTCCTGCATCTCCCGGGCCGCCTTGTTGGTGAAGGTGATGGCCAGCACCGAGGTCGGCGGGACCCGCCTGTCCTTGATGAGGTGGGCGATCCGGTGGGTCAGCACCCGGGTCTTGCCCGACCCGGCCCCGGCCACGATCAGGGTCGGCCCCTCGGTGGCCAGCACGGCCAGCCGCTGAGCGTCGTTCAGCCCGTCCAGCAGGTCAGGGGACGCGCCAGGAGCTTCCGGCGCCGGCGAAGGGTCCACGCCCGCAGTATACGAGCGGACCGGATAGGCTTGGCCGCGTGAGCGCAGGGGATGTGGGCCAGGGCCCGACGGCTGCACGCTCACCGACTGCGTTGTCGGTGCGCGGGCTGCGCAAGGCGTTCGGGGCCAAGGTGGCGGTGGCCGGGATCGACCTGGACATCCCCCACGGGTGCTTCTTCGGGCTGGTCGGGCCGAACGGGGCCGGGAAGACGACCACGCTGGGGATGGTGACCGGGCTGCTGCGGCCCGACGCCGGGCTGGTGCTGATCGACGGGGTCGAGGTGTGGCGGGACCCGGTCGAGGCCAAGCGCCGGATCGGGGTGCTGCCCGAGGACCTCCGGCTGTTCGACCGGCTCACCGGGGCCGAGCTGCTCACCTACAACGGGCTGCTGCGAGGGATGCCGGCGCCGGTGGTGGAGGCCCGGGCCCGGGAGCTGCTGGAGGTGCTGGGGCTGGCCGAGGCCGCCGGGACCCTGGTGGTCGACTACTCCCACGGGATGCGCAAGAAGATCGCCCTGGCCGCGGCCCTGCTGCACGCCCCCCGGGTGCTGTTCCTGGACGAGCCGTTCGAGGCCATCGACCCGGTGTCGGCCCGGACCATCCGCGGCCTGCTCGAGCGCTACACGGCCGGCGGGGCCACGGTCGTCTTCTCCAGTCACGTCATGGAGCTGGTTCAGCGGCTGTGCGACCGGGTCGGGATCATGCACCTGGGCCGCCTCATCACCGAGGGGCCGACCGAGCAGGTCCGGGCCGGCCGCAGCCTGGAGGACGCCTTCGTCGAGCTGGTCGGGGCGAGCCACGCCGGTGCCGAGGAGCTGGGTTGGCTGGGCACCTGGTCGGCCTGAAGCTCGCCCTGCTCCGCAACGGGCTGCGCCGCAGCAGCTGGCCCCAGCAGGTCGCCCTGGCCCTGGGGGCGCTGGCCGGGCTGCCCCTGGCCTTCGGCGGCTTCCTGCTGCTGGCCCTGGTGCCGCGGGCCGAGCCTCAGGCCGGCCTGCTGCTGGTCGAGGTCGTGTTCCTGGCCCTGTTTCTCGGCTGGGGGCTGTTCCCGCTGCTCAGCTTCGCCGGCGACGCCAGCCTGGACCCGTCCCGGCTGGCCCTGCTGCCGCTGCCGCCCCGGGAGCTGGTGGCCGGGCTGTCCCTGGCCGCCTGCGTCGGCGTGGCCCCGCTGTGCACCCTGGTCGCCCTCGGCGGGGCCGTGGTCGGGTTCGGCACCCTCGGCCCCGGGGTGGTGCTGGTGGTGGCGGCGGTGCTGGTCCAGTTCGCCCTCTGCATCGTCGGGTCGCGGGCCCTGCTCACCGCCCTGTCCCGCCAGCTGCGCTCGCGCAAGGCCCGCGACCTGGTGATCGTGCTCGTGTCGGTGACGGCGCTCGCCTTCAACCTGGCCCTCCAGGTCGGGGCCCGGCTGGCCGAGCGGCTGGAGCGGGCCGACCTGGAGGCGCTGCGGCCCCTGGCGAGGGTGCTGGGCTGGCTGCCGACCGGGCTGGCCGCCCGGGCGCTGGTCGACGCCGGCGAGGGGCGGCTGCTGGCCGCCACGGCCGAGCTGGCCGGAGCCGCCCTGGCCGTGGCCCTGCTCGGCTGGTGGTGGTGGCGGAGCCTTGACCGGGTGCTGACCACCGCCGAGCCGGCGGCCAGGCAGCGGGCCCGGCAGCCGGCCGGGCTGATCCCGCAGCCCCTGCGGCGGCTGCTCCCGGCCGACCAGCGGGGCGCGGTGGCCGCCAAGGAGCTGCGCTACCTGGGCCGGCACCCGCGGCTGCGGGTCACCTGGGTGGTCAGCTGCCTGCTCGGCCTGGCCCTGGTGGCGTTCGTGGCCGCCACCGAGGGGCTGCACCAGCCCTGGACGGTGCTCGGGTCGCTGGGTATGGCCTTCCTGACCAGCCAGAACAGCCTCAACCAGTTCGGCTTCGACGGCGCCGCCTACTGGGCCCATGTGGCCGCCGGGGCCGACCCGCGGGGCGACCTGACCGGCCGGAACCTGGCCTCGATGGTCACCGGCATGGCCACGACGGCCGCCCTGGCCGTGATCCTGGCCGTGGTCACCGGCGGCTGGCTGTACGTGCCGGTCGCCCTCTGCCTCGGCCTGGGCGTCCTCGCCCTGTCGCTGGGCGTGGCCGACGTGGTCTCGGTGCGCTTCGCCTACCCGCTGCCCGAGGACGCCAGCAACCTCTGGGCCGTCCAGGGCACCGGCCAGGGCTGCCTGGTCGGGATCGTGCAGATGCTGGCCTTCGCCGCCCAGGGCGTGCTCATCCTCCCGCTCGTCGCCCTGGTGATGGTCGGCCTGTTCCTGTGGACACCGGCGTTGGTGCTGGTCTGCCCGCTGGCCGTCGCCTACGGCTTCCTGCTGTGGCGGGTCGGGGTCGGCCTGGGGACCAGCTGGCTCACCGGCCACCAGCCCGAGCTGCTGGCCGCCCTCAGCGTCCGCCGGGCCGCCTGACCCCCGGACCCCCTACACGGTCCGCCCCCGGCGGGAGATACTGCCCCGATGAGCCAAGTCCTCCCGCCGGCCCGAGTGGCGGTGCTGGGGCCGGGCGGGATCGGCGGCCTGCTCGCCGCCCTGCTGGCCCGCCGTGGCGACCAGGTCACCTGCCTGGCCCCGCCGGCCACCGCCGCCCACCTGGCCGCCCACGGCCTGGAGCTGCGCAGCCCGGTCCTGGGCGACGCCCGGGTGGCGGTCGAGGCGGCCAGCCGGCTCGACCACCCGGTCGACTACCTCCTGGTCACCGTCAAGGCGCCCCAGCTGGAGGCGGCGGTCGAGGCCGTCCCGGCCGAGGTGCTGGGCGACGGCCTGGTGGTGCCGTTCCTCAACGGCGTCGACCACGTCGCCTGGCTGCGCGAGCGCTACCCGCCCGAGCAGGTGGCGGCCGGGACCATCCGGGTGGAGTCGACCCGGGTCGGCCCCGGCCTGATCGAGCACGCCTCGCCGTTCGCGGTGGTCGAGCTGGCCGCCGGCCGGACCGCCGGCCAGGCCGTGCGGAACCGGGTCGAGGAGCTGGGGGCGCGGCTGGCCGAGACCGGCCTGGACGTGACCGTCCGCGACGACGAGGCGGCCGTCCTCTGGTCCAAGCTGGCCGTGCTGGCTCCGATCGCCCTGGTCACCACCTGGACCGCCGCCCCCTTCGGGGAGGCCAGGGCCGGCCATCGGGACGAGGCGGTGGCGGTGGCCCACGAGATCGTCGCCGCGGCCACGGCCGACGGGGTCGAGCTGGACGAGGCGGCGATCGTCGGCATGCTCGACAAGATCCCCGACGGCATGCGCTCCTCGATGCAGAAGGACGCCGCCGCCGGCCGCCCGATCGAGCTCGACGCCATCGGCGGCACCATCCTGCGTGCCGCCTCCCGTGCCGGCACCGACGCCCCGGTGACCGCCCGCCTGGTCGCCGATCTACGATCCCGGCACGGCTAGCGCCGGTCAGCCGCCCTCGGCGAGGACGAAGGCCAGGAAAAATCCGGCGCAGGTGGCGAAGGCGTTGAACGGGCGACCGCGCTCGAACGCCTCCGGCATCAGGGTGTCGGCCAGGGCGGCCAGGACCGCACCCCCGGCGAAGGCCAGTGGGAAGGCCAGGGTGCTGGGGTCGGCGCCGGCCAGGGCGATCCGGCCGATGACCACCATCGGAATCAGGACCACGGCCGTGGCCAGCCACATGCCGAAGGTGAGGCGGACCGAGCGGCCCTGGGAGCGCATGGCCACGGCGCCGACCAGGGCCTCGGGGAAGTTGGCGGCGAAGATGCCGGCCAGCAGGGCCAAGCTGCCCCCGGCCGACTCCTCGTCGGCCAGGGAGACGCCGAGGGCCAGGTTCTCGGGCACGCCGTCCAGGATGGAGGCGGCCAGCAGGGCCAGCCCGACCCCCGAGGCGGCCGCGACCTCGACCTTCTCGCGCTGCTGGAGCGCGGCCCCGGCGAGCTCCTCGGGCAGGTCGGGCGCCTCACCTCTGGCCGCGGCCGCCGCCTCGTCCTCGGCCGGGGTCTCGTTGTCCGCACCGTCTCCGGTGGCCGCCTCGGCCTCCTCGGGCGGGGCCACGCGGCTGTCCAGCCAGGTGTTGACGACCACGAACACGGCCGCCCCGGCCAGCAGCCCCCCACCGGCCGGGGCGACGCCGCCCAGCTCCACCGCCTCCGGGAACAGCTCGAAGGCCAGGGCCGACACCATCGCCCCGGACGCGAAGGCGAGCATGACGCCGGTCACCCGCTTGGGCGCCTCCCAATAGGAGCCGACCGCCCCGCCCACCACCAGCGAGCTGGTGGCCAGGACCCCGAACAGGACCGCTTCCCACATGGTGAGAGGTCCGTACCTCTCGGAGGCGGTCCTAACCGTCCCCGGGCGAGCTCACTCCCACTCGATCGTGCCCGGGGGCTTGGAGGTGACGTCGTAGGCAACCCGGTTGACGCCCGGGACCTCGCCGACGATCCGGGTCGAGATGCGCTCCAGCACCTCCCAGGGGAGGCGGGCGAAGTCCGCGGTCATGGCGTCCTGGCTGGTCACGGCCCGGAGCATGATCGGGTAGGCGTAGGTGCGGCCGTCGCCCATGACCCCGACCGTGCGGACGGCCGGCAGCACCGCGAACCACTGCCAGAGCTCGCGGTCCAGCCCGGCCCGGCGGATCTCCTCGAGCACGATCTGGTCGGCCGCTCGTAAGGTCTCCAGCCGCTCGGCGGTGACCTCGCCGACGATCCGCACGGCCAGGCCCGGACCGGGGAAGGGCTGGCGCTGGACCACGTCCTCGGGCAGGCCGAGCTCGGTCCCGACCTTGCGGACCTCGTCCTTGAACAGCAGGCGCAGCGGCTCGACCAGCTCGAGGTCCATCACCTCGGGGAGCCCGCCCACGTTGTGGTGGCTCTTGATGGTGGCGTTGCGCTTGCCGCCGGACTCGACGACGTCCGGGTACAGGGTGCCCTGGACCAGGTAGCGGACGTCGCCGTGGTCCTTGGCGACCTCCTCGAAGACGCGGATGAACTCGTTGCCGATGGCCTTGCGCTTGGCCTCGGGGTCGGTCACCCCGGCCAGCCGCTCCAGGAACCGGTCGGCCGCCTTGACGTGGACCAGGTTGACCTTGAAGTCGCGCCGGAAGGTCTCCTCGACCTGGGTGGCCTCGCCGGAGCGCAGCAGCCCGGTGTCGACGAAGACACAGGTCAGCCGGTCGCCGACCGCCCGGTGGACGAGCAGCGCGGCCACCGAGGAGTCGACCCCGCCCGACAGGGCGCAGAGCACGTGGTCGTCACCGACCCGGGCCCGGACGGCCGCCTCCTGCTCCTCGATGATGGAGACGCTGGTCCAGTTGGGCCGGCAGCCGGCGGCCTCGTAGAGGAAGTTCTTGAACAGGTCCATGCCCCGCTCGGTGTGGACGACCTCGGGGTGGAACTGGACCCCGTACAGGCCCCGCTCCGGGTCCTCGAACCCGGCCACCGGGGAGGCGTCGGTGCTGGCCACGATCCTGGCCCCGGGCGGGGCGGCTGTGACCGTGTCGCCGTGGCTCATCCAGACGACCTGCTCATCGGGCAGGTCGCCGAACAGCAGGCTGCCCTCGGGCCGGGCCTGGAGGCTGGTCCGCCCGTACTCCCTGACCCCGGTGCGCTCGACGCGGCCGCCCAGCGCCCTGGCCATGGCCTGCTGGCCGTAGCAGAGCCCGAGCACCGGGATGCCCAGCTCCAGCAGCCGCGGGTCGAGGGCGGGGGCGCCCGGCTCGTAGACCGACTTGGGGCCGCCGGACAGGATCAGGGCCTTGGCGTCGTGGGCCCGGACCGTGGCCGGGTCGACGTCGCAGGGCACGACCTCGGAGAAAACATGGCACTCGCGGATGCGGCGGGCGATGAGCTGGGCGTACTGGGCTCCGAAGTCGAGCACCAGGACCGTGTCGTGGCCGGGGGCCGGAGTCGTCATGGGCGCAGGATAACGAAGTCGAGGAACCGTTTGCTCGCTCGGCTTGGGCGGAGTACCGTAGCTGCGGAAAGGGGCAACGACGCCCTTGGTGCCCAGACCTCGCACCACACACCGAATGCCAGGTGTGTGGTGCTTTTTGTTTCTCTGGCGTAAGGAGAGCACGGTGACAGAGCCGGAGGAGACCGTCGCCGCCGCCCCGACCCGCCGGCGGGCCCCGGGAGCTGACCCGGCGGTGCGCTCGTTCGGGTCGGCCCGGACCTGCGCCGCCGACGACTGCGAGACCCGGCTGTCGCGCTACAACCCCGACAGCTTCTGCTCGGTCCACCGGGGCTGGGACCGCCAGGTGATCACCCGCCGCCGCCGCGCCGAGGAGGGGGAGGGCTAGGCCGAGGCCTAGCCCATGCCGACGCCCTGGGAGCGCTGCAGCAGCTTGCCCTCGGTCTGCAGCGCCGGGGCGACCATCACCTCGGCCTTCTGGAACTCCTTGACCGTCTGGTAGCCGGTGGTGGCCATCGAGGTCCGCAGGCCCCCGAACAGGTTCATGCTGCCGTCGTTGACCGGCGCCGGCCCGAGCAGGATCTCCTTGAGGGTGCCGAGCGAGGTCGTCTTGACCCGGGTCCCCCGGGGCAGGTCGGGGTGGAAGGTGGCCATGCCCCAGTGGTGGCCCCGCCCGGGCGCCTCGACCGCCCTGGCCAGCGGCGAGCCGATCATCACGGCGTCGGCCCCGCAGGCGATCGCCTTGGCCACGTCGCCGCCGGTGCGCATGCCGCCGTCGGCGATCACCTGCACGTAGCGGCCGGTCTCCTCGAGGTGGCGGATGCGCGCCCCGGCCGCGTCGGCCAGGGCGGTGGCCATGGGCACGCCGATGCCGAGCACCCCGCGGGTGGTGCAGGCCGCACCGGGCCCGACCCCGACCAGGACCCCGGCCGCCCCGGTGCGCATCAGGTGCAGGGCGGTGGCGTAGGAGGCGCAGCCGCCGACGATCACCGGCAGGTCGTAGTGGGCGATGAAGGTCTTGAGGTTGAGCGGCTCGCTGGTCGCCGAGACGTGCTCGGCCGAGACCACCGTGCCCTGGATGACCAGGATGTCGAGCCCGGCCTCGAGCGCGTACTGGTGGTAGCGGGCGACCCGCTGGGGGGTCAGGGAGGCGGCCGCGACCACCCCGGACTGCTTGATCTCGGCGACCCGCCGGCCGATCAGCTCCGGCTTGATCGGCTCGGCGTAGATCTCCTGCATCCGCTTGGTCGCCTCGGCGTCGGGGAGGCTGGCGATCTCGGCGTAGACCGGGTCCGGGTCGTCGTAGCGGGTCCAGAGGCCTTCCAGGTTGAGCACGCCAAGGCCGCCCAGGCGGCCCAGCTCGGCCGCGATCCGGGGCGAGACGACCCCGTCCATGGCCGAGGCCAGCAGCGGCAGCTCGAAGTGGTAGGCGTCCAGGTCCCAGGAGATGTCGACGTCGTCGGGGTCGCGTGTCCGCCGGCTGGGCACGATCGCGATGTCGTCGAACCCGTAGGCCCGGCGGCCGCTCTTGCCGATGCCGATCTCGACCTCAGCCACCTTGCGTTCCTCCCGCCAGCAGGCGATATCTGAATGGGGTGCAGAGAGACGAACGGACCCGTCCGCAAACACGGAGGGCCCGGGGAAGGTGCATGCTCGACGCTAGCAAGGGGGCCTGTGGAGGTCAAGGAGAGCCCGATCGGCATCCGCGCTACCATGCCAGGGAGACTTCTCGCATCAACCTGATCTACCGAGGTGCCCGTGCCCGACCCCCTCGACCCGTTCGAGCCGCAAGACGACTCGCCGCCCGAGCCCATCGACGAAGAAGAGCGTGCCGCGCTCCTGGACGACCTGGCCGACCTGGCCGAGTTCCGGGCGGCGCTGGAGCAGCGCGGCTTCCTCGGCGTGGTCATCTCCTGCCCCGACTGCGAGGAGGACCACTTCTTCGGCTGGAGCCTGCTGCGCGAGAACCTGGAGCACATCCTCCAGCACGGCGAGCCCCGGGTGCACGAGCCGGCCTTCGAGCCCGCGGTCGACCACTACGTGACCTGGGACTACGCCAAGGGGTTCGTCGACGGCCTGCTCGAGGGCGAGCACGAGCACGGCCCCCTGCGCGACGGCTGGACCTCCCCGGCCGAGGCCGCCCGGCGCCTGCGCCGCGCCCTGGCCACCCGCGGCCTGTCCGAGGACGAGGTCGCGGCCGTGCTGAGCGAGGGCGGCCTGCCGGCGGGCGACGGCTAGGTTCCCTGCCGCTTGCGCCTGGCCAGGCGGCGGCCGGTGATCGTGGCCACGGCGGTGGTGACGGTGGCGGCCATCCCGGCGGGCAGCCAGACCAGCCACAGCCGGCGCCGCCGGCGGAAGTCCTGCACCGGCCAGCCCCGCTCGTCGGCCAGCTCCCGCAGGTGCCGGTCGGGGTTGACGGCCACCGGCCGGCCCACCCCCTCCAGCAGCGGCCGGTCGTTCACCGAGTCCGAGTAGGCGCTGCTGGCGTGCAGGTCGAACCCGTGGCTGTCGGCCAGCCGGAGCACCGCGTCGAGCTTGGCCGGCCCGTGCAGGACCGGTCCGACCAGCCGGCCGGTGTAGGTGCCGTCGACCAGCTCGGCCTCGGTCCCCAGGGCCCCGTCCATGCCCAGGTAGGTGGCGATCCCCTGGGCCAGCTCCCGCGGGGCGGCCGTGACCAGGTAGGTCCGGTCCCCCCGCTCGTGGTGCTCGTCGATCACCCGCCGCATCCCCGGGTAGATCCGGGGCCCGATCACCTCGACCACGATGTCGTGGCCGATCTGGGTGAGGTCCTCGCGCCGCTTGCCCTCGATGAAGGCCAGCGCCTGCTCGCGGGCCGCCTCCATCCCCCGCCGGCCCTCGGCCCCGGTCAGCCGGAACACCAGCTGCCCGAAGGTGAACCCGGCGATGTCGCGCATGGTGTAGAACCCGTGCCGGTACAGCCCCCTGGCGAACAGGTACATGCTGGAACCCGGCAGCAGCGTCTTGTCGACGTCGAAGAACGCCGCCCGGCCGGTGGCAACCCCGGCGTCGCGGCCGCCGGCGGTCCTGGTCAGGGTCATGCCCGCTCCAGCGCCCGCCGGAACCAGGGCACCGTCCGCTGGACCCCTTCCTCGAGACTGATCTGCGGCTTCCACCCGAGCTCGGTGACCGCCCTGGTGATGTCGGGCCGCCGCACCTCCGGGTCGTCGACCGGCCGCGGCCGGAACTCGACCCTGGGCTCGACCCCGGCCGCCCGGGCCACCGTCCGGGCCAGCTCCAGGATCGTCACCTCCTCCGGGTTCCCCAGGTTCACCGGCCCCACCAGGTCACTTCCG
>DATABK010000864.1:0-3871 GCA_036259695.1 Actinomycetes bacterium
CGTCGGGCATCCCCGACCGGCGTCCTAGCCCTCCTTGACGGCGGCGACGGCCAGCTCGGCCGCCTCGGTGGGGTTGCGGCCGACCCGGACCCCGGCCGCCTCCAGGGCCTCGGCCTTGGCCTGGGCGGTGCCGCTGGACCCGGAGATGATCGCCCCGGCGTGGCCCATGCGCTTGCCCGGCGGGGCCTCGAACCCGGCGATGTAGGCGACCACCGGCTTGTCCATCCGCTCGGCGATGAACCGGGCCGCCCGCTCCTCCTCGTCGCCGCCGATCTCGCCGATCATCACAACGGCCTCGGTCTCGGGGTCGTCCTGGAAGCGCCCGAGGACGTCGATGAAGCTGGAGCCGACCACCGGGTCGCCGCCGATGCCGACACAGGTCGTCTGGCCGACCCCGGCCGCCGCCATCTCGTACATCACCTGGTAGGTCAGGGTGCCCGAGCGGGACACGAGGCCGACCGGCCCGGCCTGGGTGATCTCGCCGGGGATGATGCCGACGTTCGCCTTGCCGGGCGAGATGACCCCGGGGCAGTTCGGCCCGACCAGGGCGACGCCCTTGGCCCTGACGTAGTTGTAGGCCCTGGTCATGTCCAGCACCGGGATGTTCTCGGTGATGAGCACGACCACCCCGATGCCGGCGTCGGCGGCCTCGTACAGGGCGTCGACCGCGAACCGGGCCGGCACGAAGATCAGCGAGGTGTTGGCCCCGGTCTCGGCCACCGCCGAGGCCACGGTGTTGAACACCGGGATGCCCTCGACGTCCTGGCCGGCCTTGCCCGGGGTGACCCCGGCGACCACGTCCGTTCCGTACTCGCGGTTGCGGAGGGCGTGGAAGCGGCCCTCGCGCCCGGTCAGGCCCTGCACGACCAGCCGGGTGCCTTGGTCGACGAGGATGGCCATGGCTCAGGCACCTGCCTTCGTGTCGGACGCCGCCCCGGCCAGCTCGACCGCCTTGCGGGCGGCGTCGAGCATGGTGGCCGCCGGGACGACCTTGTCGGACGGGGAGGCGGCCAGCAGGGCCCGGCCCTCCTCGGCGTTGGTGCCGTCCAGGCGCACCACCAGCGGGACCTTGACCTTGTCGCCGAGGCGGTCCAGGGCGTCCAGGATCCCCTGGGCGACCAGGTCGCCCCGGGTGATGCCGCCGAAGATGTTGACCAGCACGCTGCGGACCTTGGGATCGGAGAGGATCACCTCAAGGCCGGCGGCCATGGTCTCGGCCGAGGCGCCGCCGCCGACGTCGAGGAAGTTGGCCGCCTTGCCGCCGGCCTGGGCGACCACGTCCAGGGTGCTCATGACCAGGCCGGCGCCGTTGCCGATGATGCCGACGTAGCCGTCGAGCTTGATGTAGTTCAGGCCCTGCTCCTTGGCCGCCTGCTCCTGGGGGTCGACGGCGAAGGTGTCACGCAGCTCCTCCAGGTCGGGGTGGCGCTCCAGGGCCGAGTCGTCCAGGGTGACCTTGCCGTCCAGGGCGATGACCTGGCCATCGGCGGTGAGAACGAGCGGGTTGACCTCGACCAGCATGCAGTCGGCGGCCACGAACACCTCGTACAGCCTGGCCAGCAGCTCGGCCGCCCCCTTGCGGGCCCGCTCGTCGAAGCCGGCCCCGTAGACGAGCTGGTTGACGTGGTAGCTGCGCAGCCCGACCAGCGGGTTGATGGGAACCTTGACGATCGCCTCCGGCTTCTCGGAGGCGACCTGCTCGATCTCGACCCCGCCCTCGGCCGAGGCCATGGCCAGGAAGCCCTTGCTGGCCCGGTCGTGGAGGATGGCCACGTAGTACTCGGCGGCGATCTCGGAGGCCTCCTCGACCAGCACTCGCCGGACGGTGTGGCCGCGGATGTCCATGCCCAGGATCCGCTCGGCCTGCTGGCGGGCCTCGGCCGGGTCCTTGGCCAGCTGGATGCCGCCGGCCTTGCCGCGGCCGCCGATCTGCACCTGGGCCTTGACGACAACGGTGCCGCCGACCTCGGCGGCGGCCGCCTCGGCCTCGGAGGGCGACCAGGCGACCCTGCCCCGCGGCACGGCCACCCCGTGCTTGGCGAACAGCTCCTTCGCCTGATACTCGAACAGGTCCATGCGTCAGCCTCTCGGTTGGTCGGGGTGGCGCTGCCTCAGGCGGCCTGGTCGAGGGCGCTGCGCAGCCACTCGACGATCTTGGAGGTGGGGGTGCCCGGGGTGAAGATCTCGGCCACGCCCTGCTCCTTGAGCAGGGCGATGTCCTCGCGGGGGATGATGCCGCCGCCGAACACCAGCACGTCGCCGGCGCCCCGCTCGGCCAGCAGCTCGACCACCCGGGGGAACAGGGTCATGTGGGCGCCCGAGTGGATCGAGAGGCCGACGGCGTCGGCGTCCTCCTGGATCACGGCGGCCACGATCTGCTCCGGGGTCTGGTGCAGCCCGGTGTAGATGACCTCCATGCCGGCGTCCCGCAGCGCCCTGGCCACGACCTTGGCCCCCCGGTCGTGCCCGTCCAGGCCGGGCTTGGCGACCACGACCCGGATGCGTCCCTGCGCCACGGTGCCAGCTGCCCCTTTCGGTGTCGCCTGCCGGCCCGCGCTTCGCTGCCGGACCGCACCTGGGAAGATACTACCCGGCCATGCCCAACGCGCCTGAAGCGCCCAGTGGAGGACGACACCCGGTGCCCGCCCCCGACCAGGACCCGCCTCCCGGCCGCGACCCCGGCGGGCGGGTCGCCTACCTGCCGCCGAGGGCGGCCAGGGCCCGCAAGCTGATCCTGCGCAGCCAGCTCGGCCGGGGCTGGATCATCGCCTCGGCCCTGTTCGGGGTCGTGATCCTGGCCGCCGGGGCCCTGTTCCTGGTCAGGGGCGGCCGCCCGGGCCCGCCCTGGGTGCGGGTCGCCCCGGTCTCGGCCCTGCCCGCGGGCACGGCCACCGAGGTCGCCGGGCCGGCCGGCCAGGTGGTGGTGGTCGACCGCCGGGGCGAGCTGCGGGCCTTCCTGGCCCCGCCGGGCGCCTGCCCGGTGCGGCCCGCCGGCAGCGGCTTCGCCCGCCCGTGTGCCGGCCAGCGCTGGGACGCCTCCGGGTCCCCGGCGAGCGAGCTCCGGGACGGCCAGGAGGCCCCGCCGCCCCTGCGCCAGGTCCCGGCCGCCGTGGCCGGCGGCGACCTCTACGTCGACCCCCGCTAACCCCTTAGGCGTCGGCCGGGGCCGGCCGATACTCCGAGAGTGACCACGGAGAGTGGTCATCCTCGGGACCTGTGAGGTGACGGTGATCGCTCGGGTGCTGTGCGCGACCGCCCAGTCGGAGCAGGCGGCCCTCACCATGGCCGCCCTCTGGGGCGAGCAGGTGGGGCAGTTCGAGCGGACCGTACCCGGGTTCCAGGGGGCCGTACTGCTGCGGGAGGGGGCCAAGCTGCTGGCCATCTCCTGCTGGGACGGCCGGGGGCCGGCTGAGGCGGCGCTGGCGCCGCTGCTCGACCGGGTGGCGGGCTCCGAGCTCGAGGGCCTGCTGGCCAAGCCCATGTCCTGCCGCTTCAGGACGCTGTGACGGTCAGGGCACTGGCCGAGCTGGGCCAGGGGGCGCGGGGACGGATCGTCGAGCTGCGCCTGCCGCCGGGCCGGCGGACGTTGCCCTCCTCGCCGCTCCAGCCCGGGGCCAGCGTCTATGTCGCCGAGGCCACCGGCGGGCGCTGGCTGCACGTGCGGATCGACTACCGCGAGTACTCGATCCCCCTCGGGGTCGCCGAGGGCGTCCTGATCGACGTGGCCGAGGCCGCCGAGCCGCCCTCGGCCAGCGACGCCTACGCGGTGCTGGTGTCGCGCCTTGACCGGCGGAGCTGGCGGGTCCGGGTGATCGACCGGGCCAGCGGCGTGGTCGCCCGCAGCGAGTGGTTCGATGAGGAGGCCGCGGCC
>DATABK010000865.1:0-20611 GCA_036259695.1 Actinomycetes bacterium
AGGAAGTCCTCGTCGCCCGCCCCGGCGTCGCCGGCCCGGGTGACGCCGGGCTGCCCGGGACCGGTGGTCTCCTCGACCCGCTGCCGCAGGGTCTCGACCTCGACCCCGCGCTCCCCGAGGATGGCCGTGGCCAGGCACCCCTGGTCGCGGAGCAGGGCCAGCAGCAGGTGCTCGGTCCCGATCCGGTCGTGGCCGAGCCGGCCGGCCTCCCCCCGGGCATGGAGGACCGCCTGCTGGGCGCACTCGGTGACCCGCATCGGCGACACCTCCCGGTCGGTGGCCCTCAGCATAGCCCGCCCCACCCACCGTTGGTCAGGGGCCAGGGGATAATCGGGGGCGGCCGGGAACGGGTGGGGGTGATCGCAGTCGAGTTGCCGACGGGGACGGTGACGCTGGTGTTCACCGACATCGAGGGCTCGACCCGGCTGCTGCGCTCGCTCGGCGACGACTACGGCCGCGTCCTCCGGGCCCACCGGGCGATCCTGCGGGAGGCGGTGGGCCGTCACGGCGGGGTCGAGTTCGGCACCGAGGGCGACGCCTGCTTCCTGGCCTTCCCCTCGGCCACGGCCGCCCTGGCCGCCGTCGCCGACGCCCAGGCCGCCCTGGCCGCGGCCGACTGGCCGGGCGGGGCCGCGCCGCGGGTCCGGATGGGCGTCCACACCGGGTCGCCGGTGGTGGTCGACGACGACTACGTCGGCCTCGACGTCCATCGGGCGGCCAGGATCTGCTCGGCCGCCCACGGCGGCCAGGTGCTGGTGTCGGGGGCCACCCGGGCCGCGGCCGCACCCGGGCCCGGTCGGGCCCTGCGCGACCTCGGCCACCACCGCCTCAAGGACCTGGACCGGCCGGAGCACCTGTTCCAGGTGGTCGCGGCCGGGCTGGCCGACGACTTCCCGCCGCCCCGGAGCCTGGCGACCCCCTCCAACCTGCCCGCCGTCCCGACCTCGTTCGTCGGCCGCGAGGCCGAGCTCGCCGAGGCCAGCGAGCTGCTGGCCCGGCCCGGGGTGCGGCTGCTGACCCTGACCGGCCCAGGCGGGGCCGGCAAGACCCGGCTGGCCCTCGAGGCCGGGCGGACGCTCGCCCCCCGGTTCCCGGACGGGGTGTGGTTCGTGCCCCTGGCTCCGGTCACCGACCCGGCCCGGGTCGGCCTGGCCGTGGCCGAGGCCCTGCGCCTGACCAACCCGACCGGCCGGGACTCGATCGAGGTGGTCGCCGACGGCGTGCGGGACTGGTCGGCCCTGCTCCTGCTGGACAACTTCGAGCACGTGGCCGAGGCCTGCGGCTGGGTCGGGGAGCTGCTCGGCCGGGCGCCCCAGGTCCGGGTGCTGGCCACCTCCCGGATCGTGCTCGGCCTGACCGGCGAGCACGACTACCCGGTCCGCCCCCTGCCCTCGGGGGAGGCCGAGACCCTGTTCGTCCAGCGGGCCCAGGCCGTCCGGCCCCGCTTCGGCGTCGACGGCGACGGCGACCGGGCCGCGGTGGCCGACATCGTCGCCCGGCTGGATGGGCTGCCCCTGGCCATCGAGCTGGCCGCGGCCCGGCTGCGGTTGCTGTCCCTGGACGACCTGCGCCGCGGCCTGACCGAGCGGCTGCCCCTACTGACCAGCCGGGCCCGCGACCTGCCGGAGCGTCAGCGGACCCTGCGCAACACCATCGACTGGAGCTACCGGCTGCTGGCCGCCGACGAGCAGGCACTGCTGCGCCGGCTGTCGGTGTTCGTCGGCGGCTGGACCCTTGAGTCGGCCGAGGCCGTGGTCGGCAGCGCGGAGGGGTCCGGGGAACCCCAGGGGGGTGCCCCGGTCGATCGGCACGGGTCCGTCGAGGCGCTGGAGACCCTGGTCGAGCACAGCCTGGTCTGGCGGGAGGAGGCGGGCGGCTCGGCCCGCTACCGGATGCTGGCCACGATCCGCGAGTACGCGGGCGAGCGGCTGGAGCAGGCCGGCGAGCGCGACCGGCTGCGCCGCCGTCACGCCGAGTGGTTCGCGGAACGGGCCCAGGCCGCCTACCTGCGCCTGGACTCCGAGGACCAGATGGAGTCGCTGGACTGGTACGACGCCGAGATGGCCAATGTCCGGGCCGCCCTGACCTGGGCCCTGGAGCGGCCGGAGGAGCCCGAGCGGGTCGAGCTGGCCCTGTCCCTGGTCCGCTCGCTCGGCTACCTGTGGTTCACCCGCGGCCTGACCCGGGAGGCGCGGTCCTGGCTGGACCAGATCGCCGCCGTCGCCGGCGGCGCCCCGCCGGGCCAGCGCGGCCCGCTGCTGTACTGGCTCGGCGCCTTCGCGACCAGGCAGGGCCGGGCCGAGGAGGCGGCCGCCGCCTACACCGAGGCGGTCGAGCTGTTCCGGGTCGCCGACGACGACACCAACCGGGTCGCCAAGACCCTCAACGCGCTCGGCACCGTGGCCATGAGTCAGGGCGACTACGGCGAGGCCCGGCGCCGCTGGGACCAGGCCCTTGCCGTGGCCCGCGAGGAGGCGGGGTCCGACGCCCGCCACACCGAGGCGTTCGTGCTGGCCAACCTGGGCGACCTCGCCTTCGAGGAGGGCGACCTGGCCGGCGGCCGGGAGCTGCTGGAGCGGTCGATCGAGCTGCTGAAGCCCCGGGGCGACCGCTGGGCGACCGCGGTCATCCAGCGCTACCTGGCCAAGGTGCTGGCCGCCCAGGGCGAGCGGCCGCGAGCCTACGCGCTGCTGTCGGCGACGCTGTCGCTGCTGCGGGCCTGGGATGAGCGGACCGAGCTCGCCGACACCCTGGAGATCCTGGCCACCCTGGCCGCCCAGGAGGGCGAGGCCGAGCGGGTGGTCCGCCTGCTGTCGGGGGCGGCCGCGATGCGGAGCGTCGCCGGAGCGCCGCTCGGCGACCACCAGCGGGCCCAGCTGGCCCGGGCGCTGGAGCCGGCCAGCGCCGCCCTCGGCCGCGACGTGCTCGGCATGGCCGCCGACGAGGTCGCCGGAGGCCGGGCCATGACCTTCGACCAGGTGCTCGACTACGCCGCCGCCTGGACCGAGCAACGGAGCAGAGGAACGACATGACCAGCCGGCGCCGGCTGACGGTGTCCACCGCGTCTCCGGGTCGGGCAAGCAGAGACCGCCACGATCAGCGTGCCGTGACCGCACCGGCCGGCCGCTCGTCCAGGCCGACCCGGCGGTGGAGCCGGCGCAGGGGGACGGGGGCCCACCAGTTCCAGCGGCCCATCAGCTTCATGGTCGCCGGGACCAGCAGCATCCGGACCACGGTGGCGTCGAGCAGGACGGCCAGGACCGTGCCCAGCCCGATCTGCTTGATGGTCAGCATCCCGGCGGCCATGAACCCGGCGTAGACGACCACCAGCAGCAGGGCCGCCGAGGTGACGATCCGCCCCGACCGCTGCAGCCCCAGGGCGACGGCCCGGTCGCTGTCGCCGGTCTCGTCCCACGCCTCCTTGATCCGCGAGAGCAGGAACACCTCGTAGTCCATGGAGAGGCCGAAGGCGATGGCGAAGGTCAGGACCGGGACCGTCGGGTCGAGGGCCCCGACGCCCTCGGCGCCGAGCAGCCAGGCCAGATGGCCCTCCTGGAACACCCAGACCAGGGCGCCGAGGCTGGCCCCCAGGCTGAGGACGTTCATGACGATGGCCTTGACCGGGACGACCACCGACCCGGTGAACAGGAACAGCAGCACCAGGGTGGCCAGCACGACCAGGGCCGCGGCCAGGGGCAGGCGGTCGGCGATGGTGGCCTGGTAGTCGGTCAGGTCGGCCGCGTCCCCGGTCACCTGGACCGGGAACGGCGCCGGGACCGCCCGGACGGCGCGCACCAGCCGGGCGGCGGCCGCATCCGTCCCGGTCCCGGTGGGCAGCACCTCCAGCACGTGGACACCGCCGGCCAGCGGCTGCGGCTCACCGACGGCCCGCACCCCGCTGAGGGCGGCCAGCCGCCCGGCGAAGGCGGCCAGCCCGGCCTGGTCGGCGCCGGCGTCGGCCACGACCACCACCGGCTCGACCCACACGGCCGGCGCGAAGCGGGCCTCCAGGGTCTCGTACAGCTCCCGGGACTCGGCCCCCCGCGGCAGGAACCCGGCGTCGGGCTGCTGGTAGTGGGCGTGCAGGAAGGGGGTCGCGGCCACCGCCAGGGGCACGGCCACGGCGACCACGATCAGGGCGGCCCGCCGCTGCACCAGCCGCGACAGCGAGGCGAACACCCCGGTGCCCGTCTCGCGGCGGCGGGCCGGGCGGATGCGCCGGCCCCACATGCCGAGGAGGGCGGGCAGGAGGGTGATGGCGGCCAGCATGTCGATCAGGACCACGGCGCCGCCGCCGTAGGCCATGGAGCGCAGGAACGGGTCGGCGAAGACGAGCAGGCCGGCCAGGGACGCGGCCACCGTGAGCCCGGAGAAGACGACCGTGCGGCCGGCGGTGGCGGCCGCCGCCTCGACCGCGGCCGCCGGGTCGCGGGTCGCCCGCTCCTCCCGGAACCGCGACACCAGCAGCAGGGCGTAGTCGACGGCCAGGCCGAGGCCGAGCATCGTGACCACGTTGACCGAGTACACCGACACCTCGGTGACGGCGCTGATCCCGAGCAGGGCGAGCAGCGTCCCGGCCACCCCGACCAGCGCGACCAGCACCGGCAGGCCGGCGGCGACGATGCCGCCGAAGATCACCAGCAGCAGCACCAGCACCACCGGCATGGACAGCAGCTCGGCCCGTGCCAGGTCGGCCCCGACCTGGTCCTCGAACTCCCAGTCCTGGAGGGGCCCGCCGCCGACCAGGACCCGGGGGGCGTCCAGCCGCCGCAGCTCGGCCTCGGCCGCCTCCACGGCCGCCTCGAACCGGTCCTCGCCCAGCCCGGGAGCGAGCTCGACCGCGACCAGCACGGCTCGGCCGTCGGTGGCCACCAGCTCGGGCACCCGGACGGTGACCGGGTCGGCGACCTCGGCCACGCCGGGGATGGCCCGCAGCCGCTCGGCCGAGGCCCGCAGGCCGGCCGCCACCGCCGGGTCGCGCGGGTCGATCCCGTCGGCCACGGCGGCGATCGACTCGCCGCCCGGGTCGAGGGCGCGCAGGCGGGCCTCGGCCCGGGCCGACTCGGTCCCGGCCACGTCGCCGACGTCGGGGTCGAGGCGCCCGAAGACGCCGCTCCCGAGCGCGATCCCGGCCACGAAGATGACCACCCAGGCGACGGCGACCAGCCGCCGGTGGCGAAGACTGAAGCGGGCGATACGAGCGAGCATGGGACGCTCCTGCGGGTCGGGTGCTGTGCAGCCCCGACGCTACGAACCCGCCCCCGTCCCCCGGATCGCCCGCCCCACCCAACCTCGCCGTCCCCCTCCCGGGGGAGGAGCCGGGGCCGCCTGGTCCTCAGGAGGGAGCGGCGCCTAACGGCGGTCGATCCAGGCCGAGGGCGGGTGTCCCCGGCCGGCGACCTCGCCTGGGGCGGTGCGGCCGTCCACCGGGAAGCCGAGGCGCCGCAGGATCGCCTCGGCGTGGCGGGAGCGGTCGGCCAGCGGCACGTAGCTGCTGACCAGCAGCCGCCCGCCCGGGGCCACCAGGTGGTCGAGCTGGTGGCGGACCAGCTGCCCCAGCCGGGCCTCGGGCACCAGGTCGAGCAGGATGTGGACGTAGTCGAAGCGGCGGCCGCCGGGGGCGGTCCAGTCCAGCCCGTTGCCGACCCAGAGCCTGCCCGCCCACTGGGGCAGCCGGCGGCGGGCCTCGGCGACCAGGCCGGCCGACAGGTCGACCCCGTACGGCTCCAGCCGGACGCCCTGCTCGGCGCACCAGGCGACCATCGACTCCAGCAGGTGGCCGTTGGCGCAGCCGACGTCCAGGAAGCTCCCGTCCCGGTCGATCGCCTGGCAGAGATGGCCGCGGTAGCCGTCGTCGCCCTCGCTCCAGACGGCGGCGTGGTCGCCGGCGATCGCGAACGGGTGCAGGCCCTGGCGGCGGAACCCGGCGGTGACCAGCGGCACCCGGAGCGCGGTGTCGAGCGCCGGGTCCTCCCCGGCCAGCACCTCCCCCGACGGCAGGGCGAGGCGGTCGCCGGCCGGGATGAGCGCGCAGCGCCCGTCGGGCAGGAACGGCACCACGGTCAGCCGTCGCACCACCTCCCAGGGGACCGACCCCGGGTCCACGGTCAGGTCGTGGCCCGGGTGGCGACCAGGGTGAGGACGTCGTAGGTGGCGACCTTCTCGGCGTCCTGGTTGTCGATGGCGACGTCCCAGCGGACCTCGCCGTAGGCCTCGCCGTCCCTTGGGGTCTTCTGCTTGCAGGTCAGCGACACGGTCAGGGTGTCGCCGGGGTAGACGGGCTTGAGGAAGCGCAGTCGCTCCAGGCCGTAGTTGGCCAGGCAGGGGCCAGGGTCGGGGTCGACGAAGAGGCCGGCGGCGGCCGAGACGACGAAGTAGCCGTGGGCGACCCGGCCGTCGAAGAACGGGTTGGCCTTGGCCGCGGCCTCGTCCATGTGGGCGTAGAACCTGTCGCCGGACAGGTCGGCGAACCGCTCGATGTCTTCCAGGGTGACCGTCCGCGCCGGGGTGCGGAGGGTCTCGCCGACGCGCAGGTCCTCGAAGTGCTTGCGGAACGGGTGGGTGGCGTCGCTGGTCGTGGGGGCGCCGGTGGCCCACCGGCCGGTGACGGCGGTGACCATGGCCGGGGAGGCCGAGATGCTGGTGACCTGCATGTGGTGGAGGACGGCGCGGATCCCGCCCAGCTCCTCGCCGCCCCCGGCCCGGCCGGGACCGCCGTGGACCAGGTGGGGCAGGGGGGCGCCGTGGCCGGTGGACTCGCCGGCGTCGTCGCGGTCCAGGACCAGCAGGCGGCCGTGCCAGGGGGCGAGGCCGGTGACGACCTGGCGGGCGAAGCCGGGATCGTGGGTGACGACCGACCCGACCAGGCTGCCACGGCGGAGGGCGGCCAGCTCGACCGCGTGCCCGGCGTCGCGGTAGCCGAGCACGGCCGTGACCGGGCCGAACGCCTCGACGGTGTGGAGCTCGGGCGCCTCGGGGGCGCCGGCCCGGAGCACGGTCGGGGCCAGGAAGGCGCCCCGCTCGGGGTCGCCGGAGACCGGCCGGACGGCGCCGGGGCCGCCCAGGACGACCTCGGCCCCCCGGGCGAGCCGGGCGATCGCCTCCTCCACCTCGGCCAGCTGGCCGCGGCTGACCAGCGGGCCCATGGTGGTGGCCTCGTCCCGGGGGTCGCCGACCCGGACCTCGGCCAGCCGCTCCCCGAGGGCGTCCACCACCGCCCCGACCTGGGCGGCCGGGACCAGGGAGCGGCGGATGGCCGTGCACTTCTGGCCCGTCTTCTGGGTCAGCTCGCGGACCACCTCGCCGACGAACAGCTCGAACTCCTCGGTGCCGGGGACAGCGTCGGGGCCGAGGATCGAGCAGTTCAGGGAGTCGGCCTCGGCGTTGAACCGGACGCTCCGGGCGATCACGGCCGGGTGGCTGCGCAGGCGCCGGGCCGTGGCCGCCGAGCCGGTGAAGGCGATGGTGTCCTGCCCGCCCAGGTGGTCGAGCAGGTCGCCGACGCCGCCGCAGAGCAGCTGGATGGACCCTGGGGGGAGCGCGCCCGACTCCACCATGTGCCGGAAGGCCAGCTCGGTGACGTACGCGGTCTGGCTGGCCGGCTTGACGATCGCCGGCATGCCGGCGAGGACGGCCGGGGCCAGCTTCTCCAGCATCCCCCAGACGGGGAAGTTGAAGGCGTCGATGAACACCGCCACCCCGGGCCGGGAGGTGTAGACGTGCTGGCCGACGAAGGTCCCGCCCCGGCCCAGCGGCTCGGGCTGGCCGTCGACGTAGAGGACGTCGTTGGGCAGCTCACGCCGGCCCTTGCTGGAGTAGACGAACAGGGCGCCGATGCCCCCGTCGACGTCGACCATGGCGTCGCCGGTGGTGGCCCCGGTCCGGGCCGACTGCTCGTACAGGCCGTCGCGGCGGTCCCGCAGGTAGAGGGCGAGCCGCTTGAGGGCGGCGGCGCGCTGGTGGAAGGTGAGCTCGCGCAGCCCGGGACCGCCGACCCGGCGGGCGTGCTCGACCATGCCGGCCACGTCCACCCCGGTGCTCGACACCCGGGCCACCGGCTCGCCGGTGGATGCGTCGAGCACGGTCGTGCCCTCGTCGGTCGGGGTGTGCCAGGTGTCGCGGACATAGGAGCTGAGCATCGCCGTCACGGTCGGCCCTCCTCAGGCGCTGGCGTCGTCGAGCACGGTGAACAGGGTGAGCTGCATCCCGTCGGGGGCCCGGACCCGGACGTTGCGGTGCCGCCAGGGGGTGACGACCGGCTCGCCCAGCGCCTCGGCACCACCGTCGGCGAGCCGCCGGGCCGTCTCGGCCGAGTCGGCCACCTCGAGGGCCACCCGGACCGGCCCGGCGACCCGGGCGCCGACCTCGACCCGGTCGACCAGCTCGGCCTGCGGGACCGACAGCAGCTCCAGGGTGGCCCGGCCGGCGTCCAGCACGACCCCGCGGCCGTCGGGTCCCTCGAACGACTCCACCACCGGCAGCCCGAGCCCGTCCCGGTAGAAGGCGACCGCCTGGTCGTAGTCCTCGACCGTCAACGCCAACCGCAGCTCGCGAACCGGGCTCTGGCCCATGGCAGTCCTCCCTCGACCTCGTTGCCGGCGGCCAGGGTACTGCGCACCGGGCGGCGTGGTTGACCCCGGGACGGGCCGGGGCAATCCTTGGCCCATGAGCCCGCTGGACACCTCCCAGGCGGTCCCGGTCTCCTCGGCCGAGGAGCTCGGCCGCTGGCTGCATGATCACGGCGGGTCCGAGCGGGAGCGGGTCGTGGCCATCTACAAGAAGGCCTCGGGCCGGCAGACCGTGACCTTCGACGAGCTGCTGGACACCGCCCTGTGCCACGGGTGGGTCGACACCCAGACCAAGGGGATCGACGATGAGCGCTACGCAATCCGGTTCGTGCCCCGGCGGCCGGGGTCGAACTGGTCGGCGACCAACCGGGACCGGGTCCGGCGGCTCCGGCGCGACGGCCGCCTGACCTCGGCCGGGGAGGCGGTGCTCCCGCCCGACCTGTGAAGCGCCGGCGGGCTAGGGAGCGCCGGTGGCCAGGGCGATGGCGGCGTCCACGCTGAGGGCGCGGCCGTCGGTGAAGGCGCGATCGGCGCGGTCCCGGGGGAGGTGGACGCGGGACTCGGCCTCGGGGTCACCGATGAAGGCGGCCAGGAAGTCGAGCGGAGCCCGGCCGCCGAGCCGCTCGCGGAGGGTCTCGACGGCCCCGGCCAGGCGGACGGCGTCCTCGTGGCGGTCCTGCCACCTGACCAGGTAGGTCAGGCCCTGGAGGACCGAGGCGACGCCGATGGGGCTGTCGGCCTCGCGGAACAGCGCAAGGGCTTCCCGCATGGCCGCGTGCGCGTCGTCCGGGCGGCCGGCGCGGGCGTAGACCACGGCCAGCCAGACCAGGCCGTTGCCGAGGTCGTAGCGGGCCCCGGCCCGGCGCCAGGTGGCCGTGACCTGCTCGGCCCTGGCCATTGGCCCGTCCCAGCGCCCGGCGGCCAGGTCGCGGATGACGACCATCCAGTGGGCCCTGGCCGCCCCGGCCTCGTCCCCGGCCTGCCGGAACAGCTCCAGGCTCTCCTGGAACCGCCGGGCCGCGCCCTCGAAGTCGCCGGCCGCGGTGGCGACGAACGCCTGGTTGTAGAGGGCGTCGGCGATGCCGGCGGGGTCGCCCAGCTCCCGCTCGATGGCCAGGGCCTCGTCGTAGTGCCGGCTGGCGGCGGCGATGTCCTCCTGCCACCAGGCGATCCCCCCGGCCGCGGCCAGGGCCTTGGCCCGGGCCAGGGTCCGCCCCCGGGCCGCGGGAAGGGCCAGGAGTTCCTCCAGTCGGCGCCGGCCCTCGGCCAGGTGCCCGCGCTGCTGCCAGAACCGCCACAGCGCCGTCGCCGCGGCCAGGGCCCGGCCGGTCTCGCCGGCCTCGACCGCCCAGTCCAGCGCGGCCCGGAGGTTGGCGTGCTCGAGGTCGCAGCGGTCCAGCCACTCGCCCTGGTCGGGGCCGGTCAGCTCCGGGCCGGCGGCCATGGCCAGCTCCAGGAACCAGCCGGCGTGGCGGCCCCTGGCCCCGGCCAGCTCGCCGGTGGCCTCCAGCCGCTCCCGGCCGAACTCGCGGATCGTCTCCAGCATGGAGAACCGCGGCTGGCCGGCGGTCTCGGCACTGATGACCAGCGACTGGTCGACCAGCGAGGTGAGCCCGTCCAGCGTGTCGAGGCCGAGCTCGGCCGGGTCGGCGACGGCCTCGGCCGCCTCCAGGCTCCAACCGCCAGAGAACACCGACAGCCGGTCGAACAGCCGCCGCTCGGGCGCCGACAGCAGGTCGTGGCTCCAGGCGACGGCGCCGCGCAGGGTCCGCTGGCGGTCCGGAAGGGTCCGGGCCCCGGTGGTCAGCAGGCTGAGGCGCTGCCGCAGCCGGGGCAGCAGCTGGGCCGGGGTGAGGAGCTTGACCCGGGTGGCGGCCAGCTCGATGGCCAGGGGCAGCCCGTCCAGCCGGGCGACGATGTCGGCCACCGCGGGGGCGTTGTCGGAGGTCAGCCGGAACCCGGGGCGCACGGCCTGGGCCCGTTCCACGAACAGCCGGACCGCCTCGGACCGGCCCAGGGACTCGAGGTCCGCGGTCTGGGCCGGGTCGGGTAGCGCCAGCGGCGGCACCATCAGCTCCTGCTCGCCCCGCACGGCCAGCGTGACCCGGGAGGTGACCAGGACCCGGAGCCCGGCGGCGGCGCCGAGCAGGTCCTCGACCACCGGCCCGGCTCCCACCACCTGCTCGAAGTTGTCCAGCACGAGCAGCAGCCGCCGGTCGCGGAGGTGGTCGGCCAGGGCGTCGACGATGGGGCGGCCGGCGACCCCGGGGACCCGCAGGGCCCGGGCCACGGCCGCCGGCACCAGGGCGGGGTCGGTCACCGCGGCCAGGTCGACGAAGAAGGCGCCGTCGCGGTAGCCGGGCCGGAGCCGGTCGGCGACCTGGAGGGCCAGGCGGGTCTTGCCGGTGCCGCCGGCGCCGGTGAGGGTGAGCAGCCGGGCCCGGTCCAGGAGCCGCACCGCCTCGGCGATCTCGTCCTCACGGCCGACGAAGGAGGTGAGCTGCCGGGGCAGGTTGCCAGGGCTGGCGTCGAGGGTCCGGGGCGGCGGGAAGTCGGCCGGCAGCCCGGCGATCACCAGGTCGTGCAGGTGCAGCGGGAGGTTGAGGTCCTTGAGCCGGTGCTCCCCGAGGTCGCGCAGGGCCGTCCCCTCGGGCAGGTCGCCGGCGACCAGGCCCCGGGTGGCGCCGGAGACGAGCACCTGCCCGCCGGCGGCCGCCCCGGCGACCCGGGCCGCCCGGTGCACGTCGATGCCGACGTAGTTGTCCCCGCCCAGCACCCCCTCGCCGGTGTGCAGGCCCATGCGGACCCGGACCGGGAACCCCTCCGGCCAGGGGTGGCCGGCCAGGGCCCGCTGGGCGGCCACGGCCGCCCCGACCGCCGCCACCGGGCTGGCGAAGGCGGCGAAGAAGGAGTCGCCCTCGGTGCTGACCTCGACCCCGCCGGCGTCCCCGATGGCCCGGCGCAGGATGGCCGCGTGCTCGTCCCGCACCGCCGGCCAGCGGTCCCCGAGCTCCTGGAGCAGCCGGGTCGAGCCCTCGATGTCGGTGAACAGGAACGTGACCGTCCCGGCCGGCAGGTCCCCGATGGATGTCATGGCCTGCCAACGGTACGGCGCCGCGCGGCCCGGGGCATCTCCCCCCGGCGGTTCCCACTTTTGAGGGATGCCGGCTGTCGGGGGGCGACCGTAGGGTGGCATGGCAAGCAAACGTCTCCCTGTCTGGAGCTTCTCCATGACAACCATCGAGGTTCCGCGGCTGCGGGACGACTTCGGGGGCCGGGTGACCGTCCCGGGCGACGCCGACTACGACCAGGTCAGGACGGTGTTCTACGGCGGGTTCGACCAGCGTCCGGCCGTGATCATCCGGCCCGCCGACGCCCGGGAGGTCGCCCGGGTCGTCACCCTGGCCCGCGACAGCGGGATGGAGCTGGCGGTGCGCAGCGGCGGCCACAGCACCGCCGGCCACAGCCTCAGCGACGGCGGGATCGTCCTCGACCTGGGCGAGCTGACCGGCCTCGAGCTCGACCCCGAGGGCCGCACCGCCTGGGCCCAGACCGGCCTGACCGCCGGCGCCTATACCGAGGCTGTCGGCGCCCACGGGCTGGTCACCGGGTTCGGGGACACCGGCTCGGTCGGGATAGGCGGCATCACCCTGGGCGGCGGGGTCGGGTTCCTGGTCCGCAGGTTCGGGCTCACCATCGACAGCCTGCTGGCGGCCGAGCTGGTGACCGCCGACGGCCGCATCCTCCAGGTCGACGACGACCGCCACCCGGAGCTGTTCTGGGCCATCCGGGGCGGGGGCGGCAACTTCGGCGTCGCCACCCGGTTCAAGTTCCGGCTGCATCCGCTGGAGAGCATCGTCGGCGGGATGCTCCTGCTGCCGGCCACCGCCGAGGTCGTGGCCGGGTTCATGGCCGCCGCCGAGGCCGCCCCCGAGGAGCTGTCGGGCATCGCCAACGTCATGCCCGCCCCGCCGCTGCCCTTTGTGCCCGCCGAGGCCCACGGGCGGCTGGTGGTGATGGCCCTGCTCGCCTATGCCGGGAATGCCGACGCCGGGGAGCGGGCCCTGGCCCCGTTCCGGGCCCTGGCCCCTCCACTGGCCGACATGCTCCAGCCGATGCCGTACTCGGGGATGTTCCCGCCCGAGGAGGAGGAGTACCACCCGACCGCGGTGGCCCGGACGATGTTCGTCGACACCGTCGACCGGGAGGTGGCGGGCACGATCATGGAGCACCTGGGCGCCTCGGACGCCCCGATCCGCGTGGCCCAGCTGCGGGTCCTCGGCGGGGCCATGGCCCGGGTCCCGGTCGAGGCCACGGCCTACGCCCACCGCCACCGCCGGATCATGGTCAACATCGCCGCCTTCTACGACGGCCCCGACGACAAGGTCCGCCGCCAGGCCTGGGTCGACGGCTTCGCCGCCGCCATCCACCAGGGCGACGGCGCCTACGTCAACTTCCTCGCCGACGAGGGGCCGGAACGGGTCCGGGAGGCCTACCCCGGCCCCACCTGGGACCGGCTGGTCGAGGTCAAGCGCCGCTACGACCCCCACAACCTGTTCCGGCGCAACCAGAACATCCCGCCCGGCTAGCGGTCCGGGCGGAAGATCAGGACCAGCACCCGGAGGGCGAGGATGGCGCAGACGACCAGCAGGTTGTAGCCGAGCAGCTGGTACAGGCTGACCCGGGCGGTGACCGCCGGGCCGCCGGCGGTGCCGAGCAGCAGCACGGCCATGATGCCGGCGGTGGCGGCCAGGATGGTGAGCAGGACCTGGTGGAGCAGCCCGGTCAGGTGGCGGCGGTCGCGCTGGTCGGCGAACAGCCGCACCTGCACACTCAGCCGCCCGTGCTCGGCGGCGCTGGCGATCCGCTCGAGACGGCGGGGCAGGCGGCGCAGCATCGGCAGCAGGGTGGTGAGCTCGTCGTTGACCAGCTGCCGAGCCGTGGCCGGGGCCAAAGCCTGCCCGGGGCCCTGCCCGGCGGCGAAGGCCCGGGCCTCGGCGACCAGGTCGAACCCGGGGGCGAGCTGGGCCAGGGTGCCCTCGAGCACGGCCAGGGCCCGGAAGACGGCCGCGACCTCGGGCGGGACCGACAGCCCGTAGTCGGTCACGATCCGGAACAGGTCGCTGAACATGCGGACGCCCGGAGTGGCGCCCGGGCTCAGGTACCTGGCCATGAACTGCCCCAGCGCCCGCTCGAGCCGCTCCTGGTCGACCTCGTCGGGACGGAGCATGACCTCGAGCAGGGCGTCGCTCGCGGCCAGCGGGTCGCCGCGGTCCATGGCCAGCAGCAGGCGCTGGAGGGCGGCCCGCACCGACCCGTCGAGCCGGCCCACCGAGCCGAAGTCGAGCAGCCCCAGGCGCCCGTCGGCCAGCACCAGGACGTTGCCCGGGTGGGGGTCGGCGTGGAACACCCCGGTCAGCATGACCTGGGCGAGCATGGAGGCCAGGAGCTGGCGGGCCAGGGCCTGGCGGTCGAGGCCGCGCTCGGCCAGGACCGGACCGGCCGCGCCGAGCGGCGTGCCCTCCAGGCGCTGCATGACCAGCACCCGCTCGCCGCACAGGGGCTGGTGAGGGGCGGGGATCCGGACCGTGCCGTCGGCGGTGGCCGCCACCCCGGCCATGTTGGCCGCCTCGATCCGGAAGTCCAGCTCCTCGCGGACGGCGTCGGCGAACCCGACGGCCAGGTCCCGAGCCCCGATCGAGCGCGCCCAGCGGGTGCGGGACTCCAGGGAGCGGGCCAGGCGGGCCACGATGTCCAGGTCGCGCTCGACCACCGTCCGGATCCCGGGCCGCTGGACCTTGACCGCGACCTGCTCCCCGGTCCGCAGCCGGGCCGCGTGCACCTGGGCGACCGAGGCCGCGGCCAGCGGCTCGGCGTCGAAGTCGGCGAACACCTCGGTGAGCGGGCGGCCCAGCTCGGCCTCCAGCACCTGGGAGACCTCGTCCCAGGGGGCGGAGGCGACATGGTCGGTGAGCCGCCCCAGCTCCTCGGTGAACTCGACCGGGAGCAGGTCCGGGCGGGTGGACAACACCTGGCCGAGCTTGACGAAGGTGACCCCGGCCTCCTCCAGGGCCAGGCGCACCGACCGGGCCAGCCGCTGCCGGCCGGCCGGGGAGTCGAGCTCGGCCCGCCGCCGCCCCCTGAGATGCGGGCCGAGGCCGTGGCGGACCGCGATGCGGCTGATCTGGGAGTAGCGGCGGGCCCTGGCGAGCCGCCCCCGCAGCCCGCGCCGCAGCTCCAGCGGGCCGGGCAGCGAGCCGGTCGGTGCCAGCGCCTCGGCCACGACCAGGAACACCATCGCCACCAGGAGCGCGCAGGCCCCGCCGAGGATGAGGAACCACAGCGGGGTCATCCCGGTCCACTCGCCGGGCGCGGCCCCGCCGGTCAGCGACTGGGCGATCGGCCCGGCGACCGCGAACCCGACCAGGCCGGCCAGCAGCAGCCGCACCAGCCCGAACCGCAGCCCCAGCAGCCGCCGGGCCAGCAGCGCGAACCCGCCGACGATGGCGACCACGCTGACCACGATCAGCACGGCGGTCAAGGCGACGGCGAGCAGCCTCACCGGGCGGCACCCCTCCGGCGGCCCATCCCACCCAGCGCGACCCCGGCCGCCACGGCGCTGACCGGGAGCTCCATCGGGACCGGGAGCCGGTGGCCGGTCACGGCGCCTCCCGTCCGCCGGGGCGGGCCAGAACGGCGTGGGCGAGGCCGCTGAGGGCGGCCGTGATCTCGGGGACCGACCGCCCCCGGCCCTGGCGCTGGTACTGGTAGAGCTCGGGCGCGAGCGGGGCCAGTAGCACGTCGACCAGGGCGTCCAGCTGCCCTGGGGCCTGGGCCGGGCCGCCCTCCTGGGTGAGCAGGGCCCGGACGTGGGCCCGCCAGAACCCGTAGGCGCCGGTGGCGAAGCGCCGCGAGCCGGTCTCGGCGCAGAGGACCAGGTGGCCGTGGCGCTCCAGCAGCTGGACCAAGGCGGCGTAGAAGGCGGCCAGCCGCTCGGCCGCCGGCGCCCCGGGGCCGAGCGGTGGCGGGCCGCGCAGCAGCTGCTCCTGGAGGGCCTGCTCGTGGCTGTCGAGCAGGGCGACGGCGATCGAGGCCCGGTCCGGGTAGCGGCGGTACAGGGTCCCCTTGCCGACCCCGGCGGCGCGGGCGATGTCCTCCATGGTCACCTGCTCGGGACCACGGGCCGCGAACTGCTCCTCGGCCGCCTCCAGGATGCGCCGGCGGTTGCGGGCCGCGTCGGCCCGCTCCCCCCGCCCTGGCCGCTCAGCCAGCTCGGTCATGCCCCGATCCTAGCGCTGAACTGGACGCATCGTCCACTTGCGGGTACGCTGGGTCATAAGTGGACGGCACGTCCGGATAGTTGGGAGGACCCGATGGAGCTGTTCCTCGTCGCCGCGGCCCTGGCCGTCGGCGGCCTCCTGGCCGTGCAGGGCGCGGCCAACCTCCAGCTCAGCAGCGCCCTTGGCAGCCCCGTGGGCGCCTCGACCCTCCAGCTGGGGATCGCCGCGGTGCTGCTGGTGGCCCTGGCGGCGGCCGCCGGGACGCTCACTGCCGTCGAGCTGCTGCCCCGGGCCGAGCCCTGGCATCTCCTCGGCGGCCTGGCCAGCGCCCTCTACATCACCGCCGGCATCCTGCTGTTCCCGAGGCTGGGGGCGCTGGCCAGCGTCGGGCTGTTCGTGACCGGCCAGCTGCTGGTCTCGGTGACCATGGACGCCCTCGGCCTGCTCGGCGTCCGCCAGGTCGGCCTCGAACCGGCCGCGGTCGCCGGCGCCGTGGCCGCGGTGGCCGGCATGGCCCTGATCGTCCGGGCCCAGGCCCCGGCCGGCCCCGGCGGCCCCGGGCGCGACCCGCTCACCGCCGGCAAGGCGCGCTGGGTCCTGCTCGGGCTGGCCGCCGGCGCCGCCCTCCCCCTCCAGGGCGCGATCAACGCCCAGCTCCGCGCCGACCTGGACGCCCCCATCACGGCCGGCGCCTTCAGCTTCGTCGTCGCCACCGCCACCATGGCGGCCGTGCTCCTGACCGGGCTGCGCCTGCACCGCACCGGCCGGCCGCGGCTGCGCCCGCTGGGCCGCCTTCCGTGGTGGGGCTGGCTGGGCGGGGTGATCGGCCCCACCTACGTGGTCGCGTTGTTCCTGCTCCTGCCGCAGATCGGCGCCGCCGCCACCATCGGCCTGACCGTGGCCGGGCAGCAGCTCGCGTCCGTCCTGGTCGACCAGCGCGGCCTGCTGCGCCTGCCCAGGCGCCCGCTCACCCGCACCCGCCTGGCCGGCCTGGCCCTGCTGCTCGCCGGCGTGGCCCTGATCCAGCTCACCTGAGCCGGGGTTTGGGCAGGCACCCCGCCGGGGAAGCAACCCTTGCTCAGCTTGTCACTCGTCTGCCGAGACCCGTGGACGACTGGCCGGAGAAGCGCCTTGTCCACGGCGGTCTCCCCCACGACCAGCGAGATCGTCGCCACCAGGCCGGGCGACCGCGCGGCCGCCCCCGCCGGGACCGGCTGGCTGCAGGAGTACGCGGCCACCCGCGACCCCGCGCTGCGGGAACGGATCATCCTGGCCTACCTGGGGCTGGCCGACCGGCTGGCCATGCGCTACCGCCACAGCCGCGGCACCTCCCTGGAGGACCTCACCCAGACCGCCCGGACCGGGCTGATCGCCGCCGTCGACCGCCACGACCCGGCCAAGAACCAGAGCTTCGTCCCCTACGCCGTCGCCTCGGTGGTCGGCGAGCTCAAGCGCCACCTGCGGGACACCAGCTGGCGGCTGCACATGGCCCGGCCGCGCAAGGAGCACGTCCTGCGGCTGTGCCGGGCCGGTCGCCGGCACGCCCGACCGCAGCCTGGGCGAGCTCCTGGCCGACCCCGGGCCCCGGGAGGAGCCGGAGGACCTCCTCATCCTCGCCAGCATGGTCGTGGCCCTGCCCGACCTGGAACGCCAGATCATCATCATGCGGTTCTTCGACGAGCTGAAGCAGGACGCCATCGCGGCCAAGGTCGGCTGCTCGCAGATGCACGTGTCCCGGAGGTGACAGCAAGTGAAGCGGATCTGGAAGAACTACAGCCTGAGCATCACCCTGGCCGGGCTGTTCCTCCTCAGCTGGATCGGCCAGCTCGTCGCCCAGTGGTTCACCTGGGCCAACGAGCAGGTCGAGCACGAGCAGCTTACTGCTGGTCGGCGACTTCCTCTGGCAGTTCTGGACCAGCACCCTGGAGAACTGGCAGTCGGAGTTCCTCCAGCTGCTCACGTTCGTGGTGCTGACCACGTTCCTGATCCACCGCCAGAGCCCTGAGTCCAGAGACAGCGACGACGAGATGCAGCGGACCCTCAACCGGATCGAGAAGCGGTTGAAGTCGCTGGAGGAAGCCAGCGGCGGCAAGACCAAGGCGAGCAGCAGCAGCTGACCTGGAGGGCACCATGGAGAACACCGCCACCGCGATCCTGTCCCTCCTGGGCACCATGGTGGTCCCGGTCGCCGTGGTCACCGGCCTGGTCTGGATGGCCTACCGCCTCGCCAACCGAGCCTGACCGCGCTCGCTCCCTAGCCGCCGCTGCGGGTGCCGCTGGCGTGTCGGGTGACGGGGTGCTCGACGCTCACGTGGAAGCGGTCGTGCAGGTCGGTCGAGTCCTGCTTGACGAGCGCGCCGCAGCGCAGGCACATGTAGGTCTCGGTGGGGTCGAGCAGCACGTCCCGGTAGCCGGGGACTGGCTGGTCGCCCTGGACCTCCGCGTCGGTCACTCAGGTCACCTCCTGATCGGCGAAGCGCAACACAGCGCCGAGCCCGTCCTGGGGCCCGGCGTCGTCGGGGGCGAGGACATGGACGTCGGCCGAGCTGCCGAGGGCGGCCCGGACGGCGACATCGGGCAGGCGGCCCTCCACCGGCGTGGGCTCGCCGATGGCCTCGACCGTCTCCCGGTCGAGGGCCAGCTGCTGGGGCATGGCGCCGAACCAGGCCCGGCGCTCGTCGTCGGGGTCGTCGGCGACCAGCAGGACCTCGACCTGGCTCCTGGCCAGGGCGGCCAGCGTGGCCTCGGCGCCCTCGGCGGCGAGGCCGCCGGGGCCGCGGCCGCGTTCCTGGGCGAACCGCTCCCGGAGGGCGTCGGTGTCGCGCCGGGCCTCCTCCTCGACGAGCTCGGCGGCCTTGTCGAGCACCTGGTCGATCGAGGGGAGCTCGCCCCCGACCACCTGGAGCAGCTCCCGCACCCGCTTCGGCGACTCGTCGCGCAGCAGCTGGAGCGCGCGCACGTCGCCGGCGGCGGCCACGAACCGGGGCCGCACGTCGTCGACGATCCTGGTCAGCACGTCGCTCACTTCGCTGGCGTTCCGCTCCCAGATCACCTCGGCGCGGTGCTGGTGGCGCGGCTGGGACCAGCCGCCCGGGGCCGAGCGGTGCAGGTGCGGCCCCTGCTCGCCCTCCACCTGCTCGGTCCGTTCGCCATCGGGCGACCTGGCCACGATCTCGGCGCTGGCCCGGGAGGCGAGCACGACCACATACGGGAACTGGGACTGCGCGTGGGCGAGCAGCGGCAGCACGTACGGGACGGCGGCCCAGCGGGCGAGCACGTCGCGGACCGGCGGGGTCGGCAGCCCGGTCGCGTAGGCGGCACCGTCGACCGAGACGATCACCGCCAGCGTCTCCCCGGCCGTGTGGCCGCCCTCGACCAAGGGGTCGACCGCCTCCAGGACCCCGATCGGCACCTCCTGCTCCTGCAGGTCACCGCGGGTGCTCTTCCAGCGCAGCTCCAGCCGCGAGGCGGCGTTCTCGACGTCCCCGCCGGCGGCGAGGTACAGCGACAGGAACGGTCCCGACGCCTCGAACAGCGGGGACAGGTCGGCGGCACGCATCGCGGCACTCTCCTTGGCTCGGGCCGCACGGCTACCCTGACCGCTGGCCGGTGAAACGGGCGGGAGGCGGCGTGCTCGCAAGGGCGGCCATCAGCCAGGCGTGGCCGGCGATGCGTATGGTCGTCTCCGCCCGGACGCCGAGACCCGCGGAGAGCAACCATGGCTTCGGCCGCATCCGAGGAAGGAACCCCGGCCGACCGGGGCTATGGGGCCGGGGCCCGGGCCGGGCTGCCGTTCGCCGTCGCCACCGTCGTCCTCGGGATGTCGTTCGGGGTCCTGGCCCGCCAGCTCGGCTGGGGCGTGGTCGCGCCCATCGTCTGCTCGGCCGTGGTCCTGTCCGGGTCGGCCCAGTTCGCCGCCGCCTCCATCCTGGGCGCCGGCGGCGGGGTGGGGACCGCCACCCTGGCCGCGGTGTTCGTCAACGCCCGCTTCCTGCCCATGGGGCTGGCCGTCGCCCCCTCCCTGAAAGGGAGCCGGCTGCGCCGGGCGGTCGAGGGGCAGGCCGTGATCGACGCCTCCTGGGCCCTGGCCAACCGCGGCGACGGCTCCTTCGAGCGGAGCTTCCTGATCGGTGCCACCGTGCCCCAGCTGTCGGCGTGGATCGCCGGGACCGCGATCGGCGCCGTCGCCGGCGGATTCCTCGCCGACCCCGAGGCCCTCGGTCTCGACGTCATCTTCCCGGCGTTCTTCCTGGTCCTGCTGGCCGAGGAGTTCCGGGACCGGCAGTCGCTGGCCGTCGCCGTCCTGGGCGGGCTCATCGCCCTCAGCCTGGTGCCGTTCGCCCCACCCGGGATCCCCGTGGTCGCGGCCTGCCTGGCCGCGCTCCTCGGCCTGCGAGGCCGCCCGTGACCGAGGTCTGGCTGACCATCGGCCTCGCCGCCCTGGCCAGCTTCGCTCTCAAGGCCGCCGGCCCGCTGATCCTCGGCGACCGCCAGCTCGGCCCCCGGGCCACCAGGGTCATCGCCCTGCTGGCCCCGGCCCTGCTCACCGCCCTGGTCCTGGTGGACACGGTCACAGAAGGCCAGCGGCTGGTGGTGGACGCCCGTCTGGCCGGCGTGGCCGCGGCCGGGATCGCCCTGCTCCTGCGCGCCCCTGTGCTGGTCGTCCTGGCCGTGGCCGTGGCCACCACCGCGCTGCTGCGGCTGCTCGGCGGCTGACGGCTACAGCCACGACCAGGCCAGCTTCACCATCGACCTGCCTAGAGG
>DATABK010000866.1:0-10873 GCA_036259695.1 Actinomycetes bacterium
CCCAGGCCCAGAACCGGTACGAGGACCCGATCGCCGGCGACTTCACCAGCCGCTACCGGGCCCCGGCGGTGATGATGTGGTGGAAGGACCGGAACCTGGCCATCAGCCTGGCCGCCAACGGCCGCGAGAGCCGCCGCTACCGCCCGTCGTTCGCCAGCGCCCTGAAGGGCGTCGGGGCCAACGTGTACGTCCACAGCATCGGCGACGGCGGCGTCATCCAGTCCTTCTGGGACCGGGACATCGGCGTCTACTCCGACAACCCCTTCCCGCCCCTGGGCGGCGCGACCGCCCTGCGGCAGGCGGAGGAGGAGCTGATCATGCCCGACTTCCCCGAGGGCGTGATCCCGGCCTGACCCGGGGGTGGTCGACACGCCCCCTCCGGGGTGCGAACATCTGTTCGATGAACAGGGCGACCATCCTGCATGCCGACCTGGACGCGTTCTACGCCTCGGTCGAGCAGCGGGACGACCCGCGGCTGCGTGGCCGCCCGGTGATCGTCGGGGGCGGGGTCGTGCTCGCGGCCAGCTACGAGGCCAAGGCCCACGGGGTCCGCACGGCCATGGGCGGGGCCCAGGCCCGCCGGCTGTGTCCCCGGGCGGTGGTCGTCCCGCCCCGGATGGGGGTCTACGCCAAGGCCAGCAAGGACGTGTTCGAGGTCTTCCGGCAGACCACCCCGCTGGTCGAGGGGCTCTCCATCGACGAGGCGTTCCTCGACGTGGGCGGGCTGTGGCGGGTCTCGGGCACCCCGGTCCAGATCGCCATGCGCCTGCGCCGCGAGGTCCGGGAACGGGTCGGCCTGCCCATCACCGTCGGCGTGGCCAGGACCAAGTTCCTGGCCAAGGTGGCCAGCGGCGTCGCCAAGCCGGACGGCCTGCTGGTGGTGCCGCCCGACGACGAGCTCGCCTTCCTGCACCCGCTGCCGGTCGAGCGGCTGTGGGGCGTCGGCCCGGTGACCGCGGCCAAGCTCCGGGGCCACGGGGTCACCAGGGTCGGTCAGGTGGCCCGGCTCGGGGAGGCGACCCTGGTCACCATGGTCGGCCAGGCCGCCGGCCGCCACCTGCACGCCCTGGCCCACAACCGCGACCCCCGCCCGGTCGACACCGGCCGGCGGCGCCGCTCGATCGGCTCCCAGCGGGCCCTCGGCCGCTCGCCCAAGACGCCCGAGGACCTCGACGTCATCCTGATCTCACTGGTCGACCGCATCACCCGCCGGATGCGGGGCGCCGGCCGGGCCGGCCGCACGGTGGTCCTGCGGCTGCGCTTCGACGACTTCACCAGAGCGACCCGCTCCCACACCCTGGCCTGGCCGACCAGCCACACCCCGACCATCCTGGCCACCGCCCGCACCCTGCTGGCCGCGGCCACCCCGATGGTCCAGCGCCAGGGCGTCACCCTGCTCGGCCTGGCCGTGGCCAACCTCGACGACAGCGGCGTCATCCAGCTCACCCTGCCGTTCGACCGCCAGAGCCACTCCGCCCTTGACAGCGCCCTCGACGACGTCAAGGCCCGCTTCGGCTCCGACGCCATCACCCGGGCCGTCCTCCTCGGCCGTGACCAGGGCCTCTCGGTCCCGATCCTGCCAGACTGACGCCGCGACCCCCTGCTCTGCTTGTTGAAGTACGCAGTTGCCTACTATACTTTGCACAAGAGGCAGCATCTGATCGACCGAGAGGAATCGACCGTGCCGACCAGCACCCAGCGCGACACCGACCCCCAGAGCGCGCTCCTGAGCACCGTCCGCGAGAGCCAGGCGGCCGTCATCGACGTGCTCCGCGCCTGGACCGACATCACCCAGCAGCTGACCCGCAACCTCCGGCTGCCCGTCGCCGCCGTCGACGTGGCCGGCGCCGTCGACCGCGTGTTCGACGTGGCCGAGCAGAGCCTGGCCGTCCAGCGCGAGCTCGCCCGCACCCTGGCCGGCGCCGTCACCCGCCAGGCCGACGCCGCGGTCGAGGCCGTCGACAACGCCGTGGACACCACCGTCGAGACCGTCGCGGCCACGGTCACCGAGAGCGCCGACCGGTTCGAGGGCGAGCTGGAGGCCACCCGCGAGCGCGCCGCCCAGGCGGTCGAGAAGGCCGAGGCCCTTCGGAAGGAAGCGCCGAAGCCGGAGGCCCCGAAGGCCGAGGCCCCGAAGGCCGAGGCCCCGGAGGCGGAGGCCCCGGAGGCCGAGGCGGCCAAGGACAAGCGCCAGCCCGACCGGCGGACCTACGAGGAGCGCAGCATCGAGGAGCTCCGCGAGCGCGCCCGGGAGCTGGACATCGAGGGCCGCTCCGCGATGAGCAAGGACGAGCTGATCGCCGCCCTGCGCAAGCGCAGCAGCCGGTAACCCCGGCGACGGCCGCCGGCCGGCCTGCCATGCTGTGCCGGTGACCACGAACTACTTCGACCAGCGGATCGCCAGGAGCTACGAGGCCAAGTGGCCCGAGCTGTTCGAGCCGGCGGCCATCGACCCGGTCGTCGGCTTCCTGGCCGCCCTGGCCGGCGCCGGGCCCGCCCTCGAGCTCGGCGTCGGCACCGGCCGGATCGCGATCCCCCTGGCCCAGCGGGGCGTGCCCGTGCACGGGATCGACCTGTCGCCGGACATGGTCGCCGAGCTCCGGGCCAGGCCGGGCTCCGAAGCCGTCGGCGTGACCGTCGGCGACTTCGCCACCACCCGGGTCGACGGCCGGTTCACGCTCGCCTACCTGCTGCGCAACACGATCATGAACCTGACGTCCCAGGACCAGCAGGTCGCCTGCTTCCAGAACGCGGCCGCCCACCTGGAGCCGGGCGGCTGCTTCGTGATCGAGGTCGGGGTGCCGGCGCTGCAGCGGCTCCCACCGGGTGAGACGGTCCGGGCGTTCACCCTGACTCCGACCCATCTCGGCTTCGACGAGTACGACGTCGCGTCGCAGGGCTTGATCTCCCATCACTACTGGGTGGCCGACGGCCAGATCGAGACCTTGTCGGCACCGTTCCGCTACGTCTGGCCGTCCGAGCTGGACCTGATGGCCCGCCTCGCCGGCATGACCCTCCGCGAGCGCTGGAACGACTGGTCCCGCGCCCCCTTCACCAGCGACAGCACCCAGCACATCTCGGTCTGGCAGAAGCCGGCCTCGCCGGGGTACCCGTAGCGTCGCGACCCGTTGCGCTGAAGAGGAGGAGCAGATGGCCGCCACCGGCCACCACGGCCACGGCGCCCACGACGGCGACCACAGCCCCGCGACCGACGAGCTGTCGCCGAACGAGCATCGCCAGCACGCCGAGCCGGACGAGCACGGCGGGCCCGAAGGCCATGGCGGCCACAGCGGGCATGGGGACCATGCCGCCCAGTTCCGGGACCGGTTCTGGTGGAGCCTGCTCCTGACCATCCCGATCGTCGCCTACTCCGAGATGGTCCAGGAGTGGCTGGGCTTCACCCCGCCGGAGTTCCCGGGCTCGGAGTGGGTCGCGCCCGTGCTCGGCACCGTGGTCTTCCTCTACGGCGGCCGGCCCTTCCTGGACGGCGGCCTGGCCGAGCTGCGCAGCCGCCAGCCGGGCATGATGCTGCTCATCTCCCTGGCCATCCTGGTCGCCTTCGGGGCCAGCCTGGCCACCGTGTTCGGGGCCTTCGACCTGCAGTTCTGGTGGGAGCTGGCCCTGCTCATCGTGATCATGCTGCTCGGCCACTGGCTGGAGATGCGGGCCCTCGGCCAGGCCTCCAGCGCCCTGGACGCGCTGGCGGCGCTGCTGCCGGACGAGGCCGACCTGGTCACCCCCTCCGGGACCAGGACGGTGCCGATCAGCGAGCTGGCCGTCGGCGACCTGGTGCTGGTCCGCCCGGGCGGCCGGGTCCCGGCCGACGGCGTGGTCGCCGAGGGCACCGCCGAGCTGGACGAGTCGATGATCACCGGCGAGTCGCGCCCGGTGGCCAGGGGGCCGGGCGACCGGGTGGTGGCCGGCACGGTGGTCACCGACTCGGCCCTGCGGGTCCGGGTCGACGCCGTCGGGGAGGGCACGGCCCTGGCCGGCATCCGGCGCCTGGTCGAGCAGGCCCAGGCCTCCGGGTCGCGGGCCCAGGCCCTGGCCGACCGGGCGGCCGGGCTGCTGTTCTGGTTCGCCCTGGCGGCCGGGCTGGTCACCGTGGTCGTCTGGCTGGCCCTGGGCGAGCCCGACCAGGCGGTCGAGCGGGCGGTCACGGTCCTGGTGATCGCCTGCCCCCACGCCCTCGGGCTGGCCATCCCCCTGGTCATCGCCATCTCAACCGCGCTGGCGGCCCGCAACGGCATCCTCGTCAAGGACCGCCTGGCCCTGGAGCGGATGCGGACCGTGGACGCGGTCCTGTTCGACAAGACCGGCACCCTGACCACCGGCAAGCCCCAGGTGAGCGGGGTGGCCGCGGTCGACGGCGACACCGACGGCCTCCTGCGCCTGGCCGCCGCCGTCGAGGCCGACTCCGAGCATCCCCTGGCCCGGGCGATCGTGGCCAAGGCCCGCACCCGCACCGACGGCGACCCGCCCCAGGCGACCGACTTCCGCTCCATGACCGGCCGTGGGGTCCAGGCCAGCGTCGACGGGGCCACGGTGGCCGTCGGCGGCCCGGCCCTGCTCCGCGAGCTCGAGGCGGCCGAGCCGGAGGAGCTGGCCGACGAGATCGGCGGCTGGCGGCGGCGCGGGGCGACGGTCCTGTTGGTCGTCCGCGACGACAAGGTGCTTGGCGCGCTGGCCCTGGAGGATGCCGTCCGGCCCGAGTCGGCCGAGGCCGTCCAGGTGCTCCACCGCCTCGGCAAGCGGGTGGTGATGATCACCGGCGACGCCCGCCAGGTCGCCGAGGCGGTGGCCGCCACCCTGGGGGTCGACGAGGTCTTCGCCGAGGTCCTGCCCGAGGACAAGGACGCCGCAGTGGCCGACCTGCAACGCCGGGGCCTACGGGTGGCCATGGTCGGCGACGGCGTCAACGACGCCCCCGCCCTGGCCAGAGCCGACGTCGGGGTGGCCATCGGCGCCGGCACCGACGTGGCCATCGAGTCGGCCGGGGTCGTGCTGGCCTCGGACGACCCCCGCGGCGTGCTCGGGGTGTTGCGGCTGTCCCAGGCCAGCTACCGCAAGATGCTCCAGAACCTGGGCTGGGCGACCGGCTACAACCTGATCGCCGTCCCCCTGGCCGCCGGCGTGCTGGCCTGGGCCGGCGTCACCCTGGCCCCGGCCGTGGGCGCGATCCTGATGAGCGCCTCGACGATCGTGGTCGCCCTCAACGCCCAGCTCCTGCGCCGCCTCGACCTCCGCCCCCGACCGGCGTGAGCCGGCGCCTGCCCCGCCCGTAGGGCGGGCCGCGCTGCGGGCGATCGAGGAGCCCTGACCCGGCGTCAGGGGAAGTCGACCACGACCCGGTGGTCGGGGGCGCCGTCCTTGGCGAGGATCGAGTGCTCGGAGGCCACCGCCCGGTACAGGCGGAGGCCGGCCGCGCCCCGGACGTCGTCCGCCGTCCAGGCCCGGCCGCCGGTCTCCAGGGAGCGGTGGGAGAAGATCGCGATCCCCCGCTCGAGCTCCTCGCCCGGCACCTCTCCGGCGACCGCCGCCATGTACACCCCCTGCCCCGACCCGACCGGCACCGTGGAGTCGAAGACCACGATGCTCACCTCGGGCCTGACCGCGATGTTGCGCGAGTGCGTGGCCTCGGGCGAGGAGACCCAGAAGAGCTCGGTGTAGTCCGAGTGGGCGAAGTACACGGGCGAGACCCAGGGCCGGCCGCCCTCGTCGGCGGTGGCAAGCACCATGTACAGGATGTCGTCCATGATGCCGTGGGCGACGGCGCCTGAGTCGGTACCGGTCATCGTCAGATCCTATGCTCGCGCACATGGATCTTGCTCGAGGCCTGGAGACGTTGCTGGTCGCGGCCACCATCGCCGCGCTCGCCCCGATGGTCGTGGCCCTGCTGCCCGGGCCGCGCATCCCCCAGGTGGTGGTGCTGCTGGCCGGGGGCGTGCTGGTCGGGCCGGAGGTGCTCGGCTGGGGCGACCGGGCCACCATCGACCTGCTGGCCAACGTCGGCCTGGGGTTCCTGTTCCTCCTGGCCGGCTACGAGCTCGACCCGCGGCTGTTCCGGGAGCGGCCGGGCCGGCTGGCCATCGTGGCCTGGCTGGTGACGGTCGCGATCGCCGCCGCCACGGTCGGGGCCCTGGCCGCGGCCGGGTTCGTCCGCGCCTTCGTTCCGGTGGCCCTCGGGCTGACCACCACCGCCCTCGGCACCCTGCTGCCGATCCTGCGGGACAACGACATGCTTGGCGGCCGCTTCGGCCGCTACCTGCTGGCCGCCGGGGCGGTCGGGGAGCTGTTCCCCGTCGTCGCCATCGCCCTGTTCCTCGGGGCCAGGAACCAGTTCGTGGCCCTGGCCTCGCTGGCCGCGGTCGGTGTCCTGGCCGCAGCCCTGAGCTTCGCCCCCCGGCTGGTGCGGGGCAACCGGCTGGAGCGGATCCTGCGCGAGGGCGAGGGCGCCACCGGCCAGACCTACGTGCGCTGGACCGTCGCGCTGCTGCTGCTCCTGCTGCTGACCGCCGAGGAGTTCGGCCTCGACGTGGTCCTGGGGGCGTTCCTGGCCGGGATCGTCCTGCGCCGCTGGTCCCCCGGCGACGTCCACGTCCTGGAGGGGAAGCTGGACGCCATCGGCTACGGCTTCTTCATCCCGCTGTTCTTCGTGGCCTCGGGCATGACCCTGGACATCCGCTCCATCGCCGAGACGCCACTGCGGCTGGTCGCCTTCTTCGCCCTGCTGCTGGTGGTCCGGGGGGTGCCGGCCCTGTTCCTGTACCGGAGGGACCTCCCGCCGGCCCAGCGGGTCCAGACCATGTTCCTGACCGCGACGGCCCTGCCCCTGCTGGTCGCCCTGGCCGAGATCGGCCTGCGCAACGGCACCATGCTCCGCGAGAACGCCGCCGCCCTGGTCGGCGCCGGGGCCCTGTCGGTGCTGGTGTTCCCGATGGTCGCGGTGCTGATCCAGCGCCGGACGACGAGGAGCTCGGCCTGACGTCTTCCCGCCGGTCGGCTGCTACCGTGGGACCCTCCAAACCAAGCATTGACCACCGGGGGGGACCATGCAGGGCGCGGGCCACCCGATCACCTTGCTGTTCACCGACGTGCAGGGGTCGACCCAGCTCAGGGCCCGGCACGGTGACCGGATGGCCGACGAGATCCTCCACGACCACGAGGCGATCGTCCGGCGGGCCATCGGCGAGCACGGCGGGGTCGAGGCGGCCTTCTTCGGCGACGGCTTCATGGCCACCTTCGCCACGCCGGTCGCCGGCCTGGGCTGCGCGGTCGCCATCCAGCAGGCCCTCCAGCAGTACGGGCGGGAGCACGCCGACCGCCGCATCCGGGTCCGGATCGGCCTGCACCACGGCGAGGCCGTGGAGCGCGACGGCACCTTCTACGGTCAGGCCGTCCACGCCGCCTCCCGGGTCATGAACGAGGCCGCCGGCGGCCAGATCCTGGTCACCGCGGCCGTCCGGGACGCGGTCGAGGCGGCCGGCGGGATCTCGTTCGTGGACCGCGGGCTCTACTGGCTGCGCGGGTTCCCCAACCGCTGGCGGCTGTACGAGGCGGAGTGGGGACGCGACGACGCCGGCGGCGCGGCCGGGCCGGCCCAGACCCCCTTCGTCGGCCGCGAGGGCGAGCGGGCCGACCTGCGCCGGGCGGTCGAGGACGCGCGGCTCGGGCACGGCTCGTTCGTGCTCGTCTCGGGCGAGGCCGGGGTCGGCAAGACCCGGCTGCTCCAGGAGGTCGACGCCGAGGCGGACGCCCGTGGGCTGCGGGTCCTGGCCGGCCACAGCACCAAGGAGGGCCGGACGCCGTACCTGCCGTTCACGGAGATGATCGAGCAGGGCATGGTGACCCCGCGCAGCCCCGCCACCCTGCGCCAGGCCCTGGGCGAGGCGGCGCCCGAGATCGCCCGCATCGCCCCCGCCCTGCGCCTGGTCGTCCCCGACATCCCGGCGCCGCTGGACCTCCCGCCCGAGCAGGCCCGGCGCTACCTGTGGCTCAGCATGCGGGAGTTCATCGGGCGGGCCGCCCAGGAGCGGCCCCTCCTGCTCGTCTTCGAGGACCTGCACTGGGCCGACGAGTCGACCCTGCTGCTGCTCGAGTACCTCGCCCTGCACGTGGCCGAGCTGCCGGTGATGATGGTCGGCACCTTCCGGGACGACGAGGTCGAGCCGACCTCCCCGCTGGCCCGCATCCTCAGCCAGCTCGTGCGCCAGCGGCTGGCCACCCGGATCGCGCTGCGGCCGCTGACCGAGGAGGACGTGGCCGCGTTGGTGGCCGGGCTGGCCGGGCAGCGGCCGCCGGCGGCCTTCGTGCGCGGCCTCTACGCCCAGAGCGAGGGCAACCCGTTCTTCGCCGAGGAGATCTACCTGCACCTGGCCGAGTCGGGGGTGCTCTTCGACGACCAGGGCCAGTTCCGCGGCGACCTGCGCATCGAGGATCTCGACGTCCCCTCCAGCGTCCGCATGGTCGTCGGGGAGCGGCTGGCCCGGCTGTCCGAGGCCACCCAGCGGGCGCTGGTCGCGGCCGCGGTGCGGGGCCGGGTGTTCGAGCTCGACCTGGTCGAGCAGGTGGCCGGCGAGCCCGGCGGCGACGTGCTCGACGCCTTCGACGAGGCCGAACGGGCGCGGCTGATCCTGCCCGCCAAGCGCGAGTCGTCCAGCTACACCTTCGCCCACGAGCTGATCCGCCAGACCCTGCTCGCCGACACCTCGTCCGTCCGCCGACGCCGGCTCCACGGCGCCATCGCCGCCGCCCTCGAGAGCATCCATGCCGACGATCTGGAGAGCCACGCGGCCGACCTCGCCTACCACCTGGCCCGGGGCGGGGTCGGCGGGCAGGACGGCCGGCTCGTCCGCTACCTGCGCCTGGCCGGCGACCGGGCCATGGACACGGCCGCCTACGCCGACGCCGCCGACCACTACGCCCGGGCCGTCTCGCTGCTGGAGCGCCGGCCGGGCGGCCAGGAGCAGGACCGGGGGGACCTCGCCGAGCTGGTCGAGCGGTTGGCCATGGCCCTGCGCAGCCAGGGACGCTGGGACGAGGCGCTCAAGGTCATGGACGAGGCCCTCCGCCTGTACGAGGCGCTCGGGCGCACCGACGCCCTGGGGCGGCTCTGCGGCGTGATGTCGTACCAGCTCGGCTGGGCGGCCAAGTGGGAGGAGGCGGTCGCCGTGGCCAGCCGGGGGTTGGCCGCGCTGGGCGACCTGCCCAACCCGGACCGGGCCCGGCTGCTGGCCGCCGCCGCCTGGGTGAGCGGGCTGGCCGGCGACTACGCCGGCGCCACCGGGATGTTCGCGGCCGCCAGGCAGCTGGCCACCGGGCTCGGTGACGAGGCCGCCCTGGCCGACGTGCTCCAGCTCCAGACCATCCACCACATGGCCTGGGTGGAGCTGGCCGACGGGGTGGCGGCCGGCCTGCGGGCGGCCGAGGTCTACGAGGCCACCGGCGACCTGTGGGAGCTGACCGGGGTGCTGGCCTTCGCCGAGTACCAGCACAAGACCCTGGCCAGCCCCGAGCCGACCGCCGCCCACGCCGCCCGCCTGGCCGGGCTGGCCGAGCGGGTACAGCCCATGGCCGAGCGGCTCGGCCACCTCGGGGCCGAGTTCCTGGTCGTCGCCAGCCGCATCCGGATCGAGGGCGTCTACCGCGCCGACCTGGCCTTCGTCGAGCGGATGGGCCAGCACGTGGTCGAGATCTGCGAGCGCGGCGGGCTGCCCTGGCTGTACGTCGGCCACCTGTACCTCGGGCTGGCCGCCCACTGGCGGGGCGACTGGGAGACCGCCGAGCGGGAGCTGCGCCTGGCCGACCAGCTGGAGGCTCCCGGCGCCATCGGCGGCCAGAGCGCCGCCCACCTGGCCCTGCACCTGGCCTCCGCCGGCCGCGGCGACGAGGCGGCCGCGATCGCCGAGTCCCGCCGACCCGGGTTCCCGGTGCCCGGCCGGACCAGCTCGATCGGGACCTGGAACATGCTCCTCGCCTTGGTCGAGGCCCTCGCCCTGGCCGGCCGCGCCGAGGAGGTGGCCGCCCTCCGCCCCCTGGTGGACGAGGCGCTGGCCCTCGACGACTGGATCGCCTTCGACGGCCGCCTGGTCGTCACCCGGGCCGCGATCGCCGCCACCACCGCCCGCGACTGGGACACCGCCGAACGCCACTTCGCCACCGCCAGCACCACCGCCGAGGCCCTCGGCAACCGCATCGAGCAGGCCGACCTGGGGTTCTGGCGCGCCCGCATGCTGCTCGAGCGGGACGGGCCCGGCGACCGGGAGGCCGCCGCCACCCTCGCCGCCGAGGTGGCCGCCCGGTACCGCGAGCTGGGCCTGCCCCGGCAGGCCGAGCGCGCCACCGCCCTGGCCGACGGCGACCCGGCCGGCTAGCGCGTCCGTCGGCCCGGCAGTCGGGTGGCTGGTTACCCTGGGCGGGTGGCCACGACCTCGCCGAGCATGACCCTCACCAGCTTCACCCCGGTTTCACGGTAGTTTCAGGCCATGACAGAAGCTTCGGCGCTCGAGCGAGGTCGCCAGGCCTTCGAGCGGCAGGCCTGGGGCGCGGCCGGCGAGCTGCTGCGCTCGGCCGACCAGGAAGCTCCACTGGCGCCCGAGGACCTCGAGCGCGCCGCCCAGGCCGCCTACCTGACCGGGCGCGACGAGGACTGCGTCGCCCTGCTTGAGCGGGCCTTCCGTGAGCGCATGCGGCGGGGCGACCCCGAGGGCGCCGCCCTGGACGGGCTCTGGCTCGTCTTCGGGTTGATGACCCGGGGCGAGTGGGCGCGCGCCGGCGGCTGGCTCGGGCGGGCCCGGGCGGTCATCGACGACGGCCGGCGGGACTGCGTCGCCCGCGGCTACCTGCTGAGCCCGGACGGCCTCCAGGCCCTGAT
>DATABK010000867.1:0-3760 GCA_036259695.1 Actinomycetes bacterium
GTCGCCTCGGGTTGTGGCGGGTTGCGCACCCGGTTGTGACGGGTTCATCGTCGCGTGGTGTGACGGGTTGCGCTGCCCCATGACGACCGGTTAGAGGGGGTTGGGTTCGATGTCGATGCGGCTGTAGTCGAAGGTGCCCGGTGTGCCGTGGTGCGCGTCGATGATCACGGCGGCGAACAGAAACCGGAGTACCGCGTGTCGGCGTTCAAGTAATTCCCTAGGTGGAGGTGCTGGCGTTCACGTAATTCCCTACCGGTCGTTCACGTAATTCCCTGGTCGCAGGGCGTGTCATGGCCGGTGGCTCGCTGTCCACAGGTAGCACCTGCTCGTCGTGGTCGTCGATGACGAGAGCAGGCCGGATGGCGAGGAGAACGTTTCAGATGATCGACGTGGTGGAGATCTTGCAGCATTGGCATGCGGGCCGGCCGAAGTTGGTGTTGTCGGCCAGTCTCGGTGTCGATGTGAAGACCGTCCGTAAGTACGTGGCGCCGGCCGAGGCGGCCGGTATCGCCCCGGGGGATGGGCTGGTGTTGGACCGGGCGGGTTGGGCGGCGCGGGTCGCGGAGTGGTTCCCGGAGCTGTCGGACGCGCGGGCGCGCTCCTCGACGTGGCCGGTGCTGGAGGCCCGCCGGGAGTTGATCCAGTCGATGTTGGTGACCAACACCCTGGCCACGGTCCACCAGCGACTCCGCGACGAGCACGACGTGCGGGTGAGCGTGACGAGCCTGCGTCGTTACGTCTGGCGGGCGTTTCCGGACCGCCGTGGCGGACCGCAGCCCACGGTGCTGCGCCCAGACGTGCCGGCCGGACAGGAAGCCCAGATCGACTATGGCTACCTGGGCCGCTGGTGCGACCCGCTGGCCGGGCGGATCCGGCGGGTGTGGGCGTTCGTGGTGGTGCTGGCCTGTTCCCGGCACATGTTCGTGTGTCCGGTGCTGAGCATGGACCAAAGCGCGTGGGTGGCCGCGCACGTGGCGGCGTGGGAGTTCTTCGGCGGGGTCCCGGCCCGGCTGGTGATCGACAACCTGAAGACCGGTGTGATCAAACCGGACCTGTATGACCCGAAGCTGAACCGGGCCTATGCCGAGATGGCCGAGCACTACGGCTGCCTGATTGATCCAGCTCGAGCGGCGAAGCCCAAGGACAAGCCCCGAGTTGAACGGATGATGCCCTATGTCCGGGACTCCTACTGGCGGGGCCGCACGTTCGGCGGGGTCCCCGACATGCAGGCCCGTGCGGTGGACTGGGCGCTGACCGTCGCCGGGACCCGCCCACACCGCAGCCTTCACGGCGCGCAACCTCGTGCGGTGTTTCAGGCAGTGGAAGCCAAGGCGCTGCTGGCGTTGCCGGGCGCGCCATTCGAGCTGGCCCGGTGGCTGTCGCCGAAGGTGGCGCCGGACTGCCATGTGAGCGTGGACCGAGTGCTCTACTCGGTGCCGTGGCGGTTCATCGGCGCCCAGGTCGACGCCCGGGTCACCGACCGGGTGGTGCAGATCTTCGCCGCCGGCGAGCTGATCAAGACGTGGCCGCGGGCCCAACGGGGCCGATGCACCGACAACACCGACTACCCGCCGGAGAAGGTCGCGTTCTTCATGCGCACCCCGGCCTGGTGCCGCAACCGAGCCGAAGCGCTGGGCGGCCATGTCAACAACCTGGTGTGCGGGCTGCTCGCGGGCGGGGCGTTGCACCACCTGCGTTCCGCCCAAGGGATCCTCGCCCTGGCCGACAAGTACGGCGCCGAGCGGGTGAACACCGCGTGCGCGCGGGCGCTGGCCGCCGGTGACCCGTCCTACCGGACCGTCAAAGGCATCCTCGCCCTGGGCACCGAGATCGCCGCACCCCAGGGCCCCAGTAGCGGGTCGGCATCGGCGGGAACCCCGGCACATCTGCACGGCCCGGACGGGCTGTTCGCCCACCTCGACGGCAACGACGGCCGCGACGAGCCCGGGGCGGTGAGCGCGTGAACGGCCAACCCCCACTGGAGACACTGCTGCGCACGCTGAAGCTGCCCGGGATGGCCGACATGCTCGGCGAGCGACTCGCCCAGGGGGCCGCCGGGCGGCTCGGGCACGCCGAGCTGCTCGCGCTGCTGTGCGGTGACGAGCTCGCCCGCCGCGACGCCGCCGGACTGACCCGGCGCCTGGCCGCGGCCCGGTTCGAATCGACCGCCGCGATCGAGGACTTCGACTTCGGCTACAACCCCGACATCCCCGCCGGTGTCATCCGCGATCTGGCCAGCCTGCGGTTCCTTGACAACGGCGAGTCGATCATCCTGCACGGCCCGGTCGGGGTCGGCAAAACCATGCTCGCCCAAGCCCTGGGCCAGCTCGCCTGCCGCCGCGGGCACACCGCGGTGTTCACCAAGACCTCCCGGCTACTCGCCGATCTCGCCGGCGGACACGCCGACCGCAGCTGGACCAACCGGCTGCGCCGCTGGGCGCGGCCGGCCATGCTGATCTGCGACGACTTCGCGATGCGGGAACTGAGCATGGCCCAGGCCGACGACCTCTACGAACTGATCACCGAACGCACCGGCAAAACCATGATCCTCACCTCGAACCGGGCGCCGACCGACTGGTACCCGCTGTTCCCCAATCCCGTCGTCGCCGAGTCAATCCTCGACCGGTTGATCAACACCGCCCACCACATCGCCATGCCCGGGCGGTCCTACCGACCCCAACGCCGCCCCCACAGCACCGCCCCGACCACACCGACACCACCAGCGGGTAGCCGGCCATGACCGACGACACCGACATTTCGTCACGACACCAAAACCGCTGCGCCCGACCCGGCTGCCCCAACCCCGTGCCGCGAAACCCCCGCGGACGACCCCGGCTCTACTGCACCCCCGCCTGCCGCACCGCCGCCCATCGCCACGACCACACCAACGCCCACCAACCCCTCCACGTCGAGGTCGATCACGGCTCGACCAGCAGCCGCGGCCGCCCCGCCGGACACGTCTGGCTCGTCCGGCTACGCCGCGGACCACGCCAGGTCACCATCGCAGTCGGGCTCGGACGCCCCTCCGCCGAACACCTCGCCAACCAGATCCGCGACGTCCTCAACCCACCACCCCTAGCCACCCCGACCCAAACCAGGTAGAACATCAACCGCGAGCCACCAGGGAAATACCTGAACGACCAGGTAGGGAATTACCTGAACGTCGACAAGCCCGATCACCAAAACCTCGACATGACCGTCAACAGCTCAGAACTATCGAGATACGGTCAGATGCCACAAGATCACCCAAATGAGCCAAAGCCCCTGGCCCAGGGCGCGAGGCAAACTCCAGGCCCCAACGAACCCAAGGGTTGTTTCTTAGGAAAAGGACCTGCACCACAGGCACCTCGCCGTGCGGCCCACCCATCCGTCAAAGTCTCGGAGCGATGGGTCTATCTGTACCGGGCGATCGACCAGTACGACCAGGTCATCGACGTCCTCGTCACCGAGAAGCGCGATCTGGATGCCACCCGGCGGTTTTTCACCCGAGCCCTCGAGCACGGCTCACACCCGAGCGAGGTGAGTACCGACCGGGCACCGGCCTACCCGCGAGTGATCGAAGAGCTGATCCCCGCCGCGTGCCACATCGTGGAGCAGTACGTGAACAACCCCGTCGAAGCCGATCATGGACGCCTGAAAGCGCGGCTGCGACCGATGCGCGGCCTCAAACGACTCCGCTCGGCGCGAGTAATCAGTGCCGGGCACGCGTTCATGCAGAATCTCCACCGCGGACACTATGAACCCGGCGTGGACATCGACC
>DATABK010000868.1:0-4334 GCA_036259695.1 Actinomycetes bacterium
CTCGCCTCGGCGAGGTAGCGGGGAGCGGGGCAGCCCCGAGCAACCGCCCGCGGTACGCGGGCCCCCGACTGGGAGGGTAGCCCGGCGCGGCCTGGGCTGCCGGCGGATGTCCACAGCCCCCTCGGACTGCGGCCAGGCAGCTCGGACCACCCGCTCCCGTCGGTCCGGTAGCGGGATCCGCCGCGATCCTTTCCTTCGCGTACCTTTGTGCGGGTTCGTGCCGTAGACTGCCGCAAACCGTGCAGAAGGGGTGGTCTACATGTACGACGTTCTCGTCTTCGACCACCGTCTCGCCGAGCATCGGCCGCTCGACTCGAAGTCCGAGCTGGCCCGGCTCCTGTTCGGCTACACCACCGGCAACGGCCAGCGGTTCCCGGCCCAGCCCGACCTGGTCCGGTTCGTCGCCCGACCCGGCGGCGAGGTCGACATCCAGCACGCCATGACCGGCCGGGACGCCATCACCCGGGCCGAGGACGGCGAGACCATCAACTTCGTCTACCGCGCCGAGGGCCGCCGCACCGAGGGCTCCCTCGCCCGCATCGGCAACGGCGAGCTCCGCGTCCGCTGACCCGACGGCCCGGCGGCGCACCGGTGAGGGCCTGGTTGTAGGCTGCTGGCTCGCGATTGTTCGTGCCTGGCCTTCACCCGAGAGGGAACCCAAGCCCATGCGTACCGCACGCCGCATCGACGCCATCCCGCCCTATCTGTTCGCGGAGATCGACCGGAAGATCGCCGAGCGCAAGGCGGCGGGTGTGGACGTCATCTCCTTCGGGATCGGCGACCCAGACCTGCCCACCCCGGACTTCGTGGTCGAGGAGCTGGCCCGGGCGGCCCGCGACCCCTCGACCCACCAGTACCCCAGCTACTTCGGGCTGCCGTCGTTCCGGCGGGCCGTCGCCGACTTCTACCGGCGCCGCTTCGGGGTCGAGCTCGACCCTGACACCCAGGTCCTGCCGCTGCTCGGCTCCAAGGAGGGGATCGCCCACCTGCCCTGGGCCTTCGTCGACCCCGGCGACCAGGTGCTGGTGACCGAGCCCGGGTACCCGGTCTACGAGGTCGGGACCATCCTGGCCGGCGGCGAGCCGGTGCACATCCCGCTCACCGCCGAGGACGGCTGGTTCCCGGACTTCGCCGCCCTCGACCCGGCGACCGCTCCGCGGGCCAAGCTGCTGTGGCTGTGCTACCCGTCCAACCCGACCGGCGCGGTGGCCACCGTCGAGCAGTTGGAGCAGGCGGTCCGGTTCGCGGCCGACCGCGACCTGCTGCTCGCCTACGACAACGCCTACTCCGAGATCACCTATGACGGCTTCGTCGCCCCGTCGGTCCTCCAGGTCCCTGGGGCCAGGGACGTCGCCCTCGAGTTCGGATCGCTGTCCAAGATCTTCAACATGACCGGCTGGCGGATCGGGTGGGCGGTCGGCAGCGCGACCGCGATCGAGGCCCTCGGCCGGGTCAAGACCAACATCGACTCGGGCATCTTCAACGCCGTGCAGCGGGCCGGGGTCGCCGCCCTGGAGAGCGGGATGCCGCACCTGCCCGGGCTGCTGGAGACCTACCGGCGCCGGCGGGACCGGATCATGGAGGTGTTCTGGGACGCCGGCTGGAAGGTCGACGCCCCCAAGGGCGCCCTCTACGTGTGGCTGCCGACCCCGCCGGGGGAGTCGAGCGTCGAGTTCACCGCCCGGCTGCTGGACGAGGCCGGCGTGGTCGTCGCCCCCGGGACCGGGTACGGCCCGAGCGGTGAGGGCTACATCCGCCTGTCGATCACCATCCCCGACAGCCGCCTCGACGAGGGCTGCGAGCGGGTCCGCAAGGCGCTGGTCGGCCGGTAGGCGGACAGCGGCCGGGCCGGCGGAAATCGGTGGGACGGTTTGCGGTGACCCGCTACGGTGGATGTGATGACTGAGCACACATTGACGAACACCCGCCGGACCGACGGCGGGCCCGCGGCCACCACCCCGGCCCGACCGGCCGACGAGGTCAAGCTCGTCGAGCTGCGCAAGCTCCGACTGGAACGGGTGGTGCTGGTCGGCGTGGCCGTCGACGGGTCGGTGGAGCAGGCCGAGCGCTCGGTGGAGGAGCTGCAACGGCTGGCCGAGACCGCCGGGGCCGAGGTGCTGGACACCATGGTCCAGCGGCGGGCCCGGCCGGACGCCGGCACCTTCATCGGCAAGGGCAAGGCCAAGGAGCTGGCCGCGACCGTCAAGGCGCTCGGCGCCGACACCGTGATCATGGACGACGAGCTCTCCCCGGGGCAGCTGCGTCACCTGGAGGAGCTGGTCGACGCCAAGGTGATCGACCGCACCGTGCTGATCCTCGACATCTTCGCCCAGCACGCCACCAGCCGGGAGGGCAAGGCCCAGGTCGAGCTCGCCCAGCTCAACTACATGCTGCCCCGGCTGCGCGGCTGGGGCGAGAGCCTGACCCGGGTCGGGAGCGGCATGGGTTCGGGCGGGCCGATCGGCACCCGCGGGCCCGGCGAGACCAAGATGGAGGTCGACCGCCGCCGCATCCGCCGCCGGATCACCAAGCTTCGCCGCGACCTGGTCGACATGGCCCGGACCCGCGACGTCAAGCGCCGCGGCCGCGAGCGCGCCGGCGTTCCCGCCGTGGCCCTGGTCGGGTACACCAACGCCGGCAAGTCAACGCTGCTGAACCGCCTGTCGGGGGCCGGGGTGCTGGTCGAGGACAAGCTCTTCTCGACCCTCGACCCGACCACCCGGCGGCTCGACCTGCCCGGCGGGCGGGCCGCGACCTTCACCGATACGGTCGGGTTCATCGCCAAGCTGCCCCACGACCTGGTCGAGGCGTTCAAGTCGACCCTGGAGGAGGTCGCCCGCGCCGACCTGGTCGTCCATCTGGTCGACGCCGCCCAGCCCGACCCGGGCGGCCAGATCGCCGCCGTCCGGTCGGTCCTCGGTGAGGTCGGCGCCTCCGAGGTTCCCGAGCTGCTGGCGCTCAACAAGGTCGACCTGCTCGACGAGGTCAGCCGCGCCCGCCTGGCCCGCCTGTTCCCCGGGATCCCGATGATCTCGGCCGCGACCGGCGAGGGCGTCGACGACCTCCTCTCCGCCATTGCCACCCGCCTGCCCCACCCCGAGGTTGAGCTGACCGCCCTGGTCCCCTACGACCGTGGCGACCTGGTCGACCGCGCCCACCGCGAGGGCGAGATCCTCCAGATCGAGCACATCCCCGAGGGCACCCGGATCAACCTTCGAGCCCCAGCCTCCCTGAGCCACGCCCTCGCCCCCTACGACCTGGCTCCCGCGTCCACGGGGGACGGGGACGGCTCGGTACCCGGGCGGGATGGGGATGGATCGGCTCCCGAACACACGGGCGTGCCGGCGTCTCAGGACGGCTGAACCGAGGGCCGGACCGACGGCTGGGCTGAGGACCGCCGCGTGCCTCTGCCCGACCCCTCTACCGGAGGCGGCGGAGCACAGCCACGACCTTGCCGAGGATCTGGGCGTGGTCGCCGTCGATGGGGTCGAAGGCCGGGTTGTCGGGCAGGAGCTGGACGTGGCCCGCCCGGCGGGAGAAGTGCTTGACCGTGGCCTCGGACTCCTGGTTGGGGAGGAGGGCGGCGACCATGTCGCCGTTGTCGGCCGAGTCCTGACGGCGGACGACCACGAAGTCGCGGTCGAGGACGCCGGCGCCGACCATCGAGTCCCCTCGGACCTGGAGCATGAACAGCTGGCCCTGACCGACGAGCTCGCGCGGCAGGGGTAGCAGCTCCTCGACCACGTCGTCGGGCAGGGTGCCGGTACCGGCGGCGACCGGGGCGCTCATCAGGGGGACGTAGGTGGGCAGCGGCCGGGGCATCGCCGCCACCGGCTCCTCCAGGTGGACCTCGATGGCGCGCGGCTTGGTCGGGTCGCGGCGGATGAAACCCTTGCGCTGGAGCGCCTCCAGCTGGGAGTGGACGCTGGAGGTCGAGGTGAGGCCGACCGCGTCGCCGATCTCGCGGAGCGACGGGGGGTAGCCCCGGTCGGCGACCGCGTCGCGGATCACCTCCAGGATGCGTCGTTGCCTGGTGGTGAGCTGCTCCGCCATCGCCGTACCCCCTCGCGCCGAACCCGATGCCGCCTGATGACCGGACTCTAGCAGCGAGGTTGGCTGGAATCAAACACCAGTTCGATGTTGTGGACATGATTGACAGCGAACACCTGTTCGAGCAGAATGGAGGCATGATCGAACAGGTGTTCCCAGCCGCCGACGAGGCGGTACGGGGGAAGATCGGCCGCTTGCGGCTCACGAGGCGCGGCCGGGTGCTGGCCCGGGCGCTCGCCATCGTGCTCGTCGTGGCCGTGTTCCTCCTGGTCGCCCCCGGCCTG
>DATABK010000869.1:0-14495 GCA_036259695.1 Actinomycetes bacterium
GATCTCGCCGTCGGCGATCTTCTGCTTCAGGTCGTCCAGGGTGGTCGGGATGTCGCCCAGGAGCTCCTTGTTGTACTCGTTCTGGGCGTAGTCGATCCCGCCCTCCTTGAGGCCGAAGGTCTGGATGCCGCCCTTGATGGACCCGTCGACGTAGCTGGCGATGGTCTGCTTGACGGCGTTGTCGACCCGCTTGAGCATGGAGGTCAGGATCCACTTCCGCTCGGCCTCGCTGGCCGTCAGGCTCTGGTCGGAGTCGACCCCGATGGCGTAGACCTGCTCGGCCGCGGCGGCCGCGATGACCCCGGCCCCGGTGCCGCCGGAGGCGTGGTAGATGACGTCGGCGTCCTGGCCGATCTGCTTCAGGGCCAGCTCCCTGCCCTTGGCCGGGTTGCGGAAGGCCTCGGGGGTGTTGCCGGCGTAGTCGACCAGGACCTCGATGTCCTTGCCCTCCTGGTCGGCGATGTGCTTGACGCCCGCCTCGTAGCCGGCCTGGAACTTCTTGATCAGGTCGCCCTCGAGCCCGCCGACGAAGCCGACGGTGTTGGACTGGGTCTTGAGGGCGGCCGCGGCCCCGACCAGGAACGAGCCCTCCTCCTCCTTGAAGCCGAGGCAGAGCAGGTTGCTGTCCGGCTCGGTGCAGCTGTCGGCGAAGCCGTCGACCACCGCGAAGGTGGAGTCGGGGGCCTCGGTGGCCGACTTGGCGATGTCCTCGGAGAACAGGAAGCCGACCCCGATGACCAGGCCGTAGCCCTCGTCGGCGAGGCTGTCCAGCAGCTCCTTGCGGTTGGAGCCGTCGGCGTTGGGCTCGATCTCCTTGATCTCGACCTTGTCGCCCTGCTCCTGCTTGGCCGCGTCGAGGCCGGCCCCGGCGGAGTCGTTGAAGGACTGGTCGCCGCGGCCGCCGATGTCGTAGACCAGGCCGACCTTCTTGGCCTCGGCGGCGTCGCCGCCGCCGGTGGCGGTGTCGCCGCCCTCGTCGCCGCCGCCACAGGCGGCCACGACCAGGCCGAGCGCCAAGATGAGGGCGCCCACCCGCACACCCCGTACCCCACGCATGCACTTGCTCCTCTCGGATTCCGGGCTCCCACCGGCCAGCGCCGCTGGCTGGCCGTATTTAACCATCCATGGCCTGGCGCCGGGGGTCTCGCCGGGAGGCTGCGTAGAATCCGCGCATGCGCCGTGTCCTGGTCGGCCTCCTCGTGCTCGTGCTCGCCTACTTCGCCGTCACCACCACCCTGGTGGCCAGGTGGATGGGCAAGGACGAGCGGCCCAAGGTCGACGCGATCGTGGTCCTGGGGGCGGCCCAGTACGACGGCCGGCCCTCGGCCATCTACGAGGCCCGCCTCGAGCACGCCGTCGACCTGTGGCGTCAGGACGTGGCCCCGCTGCTGGTGTTCACCGGGGGCAAGGAGCCCGGCGACCGCTTCACCGAGGGCGGGTCGGGCGCCCGCTGGGCCCGGCAGCGGGGGGTGCCGGAGACGGCCGTGCTGACCGAGGAGCGCAGCCGCACCACCTACCAGAACCTGGCCGGGGCCAGACAGCTCCTGGAGCGGCGCGACCCCGGCGGCGGCCGGCACCGCATCGTGGTCGTCTCCGACCCCTTCCACATGTTCCGGGCGGTCAGGCAGGCCGCCGACCTCGGCATGGACGCCTACCCGTCGCCCACCCGGACCAGCCCGCTCTCGGCCAGCCGGCTCAAGCTCACCGAGCTGGTCCTGCGCGAGGACCTGGCCATCGCCGGCTACCTGCTGTCGGGCGCCGGCAAGTAGGAGGAGCCCGTGGCGCTGACCGTTGTGAACCACCCGCTGGCCGAATACCTGCTGACCTCGCTCCGGGACGAATCGACCCCCCCGCCGCTGTTCCGGCTCCTGGCCAAGCGGCTGTCGCTGCTCCTGGCGATGGAGGCGACCCGCGGGATCCCGACGGCGTCCCGGACGGTGACCACGCCCCTGGCCGAGACCGAGGGCACCACCTTCGCCGCCCCGCTGGTGGCGGTGCCGATCCTGCGGGCCGGCCTGGGCATGCTGGAGGCCGTGACCGAGCTGTTCCCCGAGGTCCCGGTCGGCTACCTGGGGCTGGAGCGGGACCACGCCACCTTCCAGCCCTCGACCTACTACAGCAAGCTGCCCGACATCGGCGGCAGCTACGTGCTCCTCCTCGACCCGATGCTGGCCACCGGCGGGTCGGCGGCGGCGGCCTGCGCCAGCCTGTACGGGGCCGGGCCGGCCAAGGTCACGCTGCTGTCGGTGGTGGCCGCGCCCGAGGGCATCCGGCGGCTGGAGGGCGAGCACCCGTCGCTGGACGTGGTCACCGCCGCGGTCGACGAGCGCCTCAACGACCAGGCGTACATCGTGCCCGGACTGGGCGATTTCGGGGACCGGCTGTTCGGCACCTGATCGAGTACGATTCAATGTCTCGAACCTGACGAACAAGACGAGGAGAGCACGTGGCCCGAGCGCAGCCAGCTCGCGTCGGCGAGCAGCTGCTGGCCCCGTTCCGGGTCCTGGCGGGCGGCGAGGACCTGGCCACGGCCGGCGCCGCCCTGCTCGAGCGCGCCTGCCAGGCCCTGGAGGCGGTCGAGGGCGCGCTCCTTCTGGAAGGTGGCGGGTTCGTCCCCGGGCCGTCCTGGGGCCGGCCGGGGCCGGGGGGCCGCCTCGGCGCCCGACCAGGTGACCGCCGGCTGGCCGCGGACACCGCCGGTTCGGGCGGCACCGAGGTCAGCGGGCGGCCGCTGGTCGCCGGGCCCGGCGACGAGGAGGCCTGGTGCGCGATGGTGGTCGAGGGCCGGGCGGTCGGGGTGCTGGCCCTGCGCCGGGCCGACCGGCCGTTCACCGGCGAGGACCTGGCCGCCGTCGAGCTGCTGGCCATCGGGGCCGCGGTGGCCGTCGACCGGCTGCGGTTCCTGCGGCTGTGGTCGCGCAAGCTGGAGCAGGCCGACGCCGCCCACTCCCAGCTCCTGCGCTACGCCGACGACCTCCGGACCACCTTCTCGGCCGAGCGCCGCCGGGCCGAGGAGCTGCGCCAGGCCCTGGACGCGGTCGAGCTGGCCTACACGGCGACCGTCCGCGCCCTGGCCAGCGCCGTCGAGGCCAAGGACGCCTACACCGGCGGCCACCTGACCCGGGTCACCGCCTACGGCACCGAGGCCTGCCGGGCCCTCGGCGGCAAGGTGGCCACCACCCCCGGCCTGGAGTACGCCTTCCTCCTCCACGACCTGGGCAAGATCGGGGTGCCCGACGCCGTGTTGAACAAGGCCGGGCCCCTGACCGACGAGGAGTGGGCCCTGATGCGCGAGCACCCGGCCATCGGCCTGCGCATCCTCGAAGGGGTGCCGCACATGGACGTGGTCAGGGCGGTCGTCTACTCCCACCACGAGCGCTGGGACGGGGCCGGCTACCCGGAGGGCCTCAAGGGCGAGCAGATCCCCCTGGCGGCCCGGGTGTTCGCGGCCGTCGACGCCTTCGACGCCATCACCACCGACCGTCCCTACCGGGTCGCGGCCACCCTCGAGGAGGCGCTCCACCGGCTCCGCGAGGCGTCCGGCACCCAGTTCGCCCCTGACGCCGTCGAGGCCATCCACCTGGTCGACCGGGGACGGCTGGCGGCGATCCAGGCGACCGCGGGCCGCGGGCGGTAGGGGTGCGGCGCCTGCGGGTGCAGCTCACCGTCCTGCTCGCCCTGCTCGGCATGCTCGTGCTGGCCTGGGGGGCGGCCATCTTCCTCGGGGCCCGGGACGCGGCCCGGTCCAGCGTCTCCATCCAGTCCAGCGTCGACCGGGTCGACGAGCTGCGGCGGGCCGCCACCGAGCTCAGCCGCGACTTCGTCACCATGGAGACCAGCCGGCGGGCCTACCTGCTCACCGGCGACAAGGCGTCGCTGGAGGCCGGGACCCGGGCCGAGGTCCGGGCCGGCGAGGGCTTCAAGCGGGTGGCCGAGCTGAGCCGGCGCTGGCGGAACCTGCCCCCGCTGGTCCAGCGGGTGGCGGCCGAGTACCGAGCCTGGGTCCGGACCGGGCAGACCGAGCTGAAGGCGCGGCGGCAGGGGGCCAGGGCGGCCGTCCTGGTCGAGGCCCAGCGCAACGCCGACCGCCACTTCCGGACCCTCTGGGACCTCCAGGCGGACCTGGAGGACCAGCTCGCCCGGGCCCACTACAGCTACGCCCGCACCCAGGACCGGACCTATGCCACCACCCAGACCCTGGCCGTGCGGACCGCCCTGCTGATGCTGGGGGCGCTGGTGCTGCTGGCCCTGTGGCTGCGCCGGGCCGTCGGGGCCCCGGCCGACGCCCTGCGCTCGGCCTCGGGCCGGCTGGCCGGCGGTGACCTGGAGACCCCGGTCACCCTGAGCGTCGACAACGAGCTGGGCGCGGTCGCCCACGACCTGGAGACGATGCGGCGGCGCCTGGCCGGCCGCATGGAGGCGCTGGAGCGCCTGCGCCACCTGTCGGCCCAGGTCGTCGGGGCGACCAGCCTCCAGCGGCTGGCCGAGGTGGCCCTGGCCGGCCTCCAGCCCGAGGTGGGGGCGACCCGGGCCATGCTGGGGACGGCCCGGCCGTCCGGCGACCTGGTCCTGCGGGCCCTGGCCGGCTTCCCCGACGCCGGGGTGGCCGACGACATCGTCAAGGCCGACGACGAGATCCGCCACGTCCTGCCCGTGGGCAGCCTGCGGGCCGGGCAGGTGGTGGGCCTGGCCGACCTGGAGGAGGTGGCCAGCTCGCCGGCCCTCCACGAGCTGGTGCGCAGGATGGGGATCCGGTCCCTGGCCCTGGTCCCGCTGCTGTCCCGGGGCCGCTTCCTCGGCCTGCTGGCCCTCTGCTGGACCGAGCGCCACCAGCTCGACCGCGAGCAGGAGGCCCTGCTCGGGCTGGCCGGCAACCAGATCGCGGGGGCCCTGGAGGCGGCCCTGCGGCTGGAGGAGGCGGAGCGGGCGGCCGGCGAGGCCAGGGCGGTGTTCTACGCCATCGCCGACGGGGTGCTCCTGACCGACCCGTTCGGCCGGGTCACGGCCATGAACCGGGCCCTTGAGGCGCTCACCGGCTGGACCGAGGCCGAGGCCAGGGGCCGCCCCTACGCCGAGGTCCTGCCGATCGCCACCGACCAGGTGGGCGGGCCGGCCGACCTGGTCAGCCGCTACGGCCGCAAGGTGCCGGTGGCGGTCTCCTCGGCCCCCATCTTCGACGCCCGGGGCCGGGTCGTGGGCGGGGTCGACGTGATCCGCGACGTCTCCCGGGAGCGGGAGATCGACGAGGTCAAGTCGGCCCTGATCTCGACCGTCTCCCACGAGCTGCGGACCCCGCTGACCCTCATCCACGGGTTCGCCGAGCTGCTGGTGCTGCGGGACATGACGGCCGAGCGCCAACGGTCCTCGGCGGTCGAGATCCTGGACGCCTCCCGCCGCCTGGCCCGGCTGATCGACGACCTGCTGAGCGTGTCCCGGATGGAGTCGGGCCGCCTGGTGCTGGACCCCCGCCCGCTCGACTTGTACTCGGTGGTCGAGCGGATCCTGTAGCCGTTCCGGGCCATGGCCGCCAAGCACACCCTGCGGACCAAGCTCCCGGCCAACCTGCCGGTCGTCTGGGGCGACCCCGACAAGGTCGAGCAGATATTGACCAACCTGGTCGGGAATGCGATCAAATACTCCCCCGGGGGCGGCGAGGTCCTCGTCACCGTGGACCAGGACGGCGACACGGTGCAGGTGAGCGTTCGGGACCAGGGAATCGGGATGAGCCCACGCGACATGGGGCAGTTGTTCGAGAAGTTCTACCGGGTGGACCGCGAGGAGGTCCGCCGCGCCGGCGGTACCGGCCTCGGTCTCTACATCACCAAGCGGCTGGTCGAGATGCACGGCGGCCGGCTCTGGGCCGAGTCCTGGCCGGGCGTCGGCTCGGTGTTCCGCTTCACCCTGCCAACCACCTCCGACGAGCTTGCCGGGAGCGGCCGATGAAGCTGCTGATCGCGGACGACGAACCGGCCGTCCGGGCCCTGGTCCACGTCACCCTGGAGGGCGACGACTACGAGATCCTGGAGGCGGCCGACGGCGTCGAGGCCCTGGAGGTGGCCAGGGGCGAGGCCCCGCGGCTGGTCCTGCTCGACATCATGATGCCCAGGCTGGACGGCCTGGAGGTCTGCCGGCAGCTCAAGGCCGACCCCGACACCAGTGACATCGTGGTCGTGATGCTGACCGCCCAGGCCCAGGAGCGCGACCGCGACCAGGGCCTGGCCGCCGGGGCCGACGACTACTTCACCAAGCCCTTCTCCCCCCTGGCCCTGCTCAACATGGTCGAGCGGGTCCGCCACAACCAGTCGGGCGCGGACTGAGCCAGGGGCCGGCCCGTCGGCGACCGCACTGCCGGGTCAGCTGACAAGACCCCCGAGGCGCTCGCGGGGGACGTCGGCGGCGGCCGGGTCGAGGACCTCGTCGGGCGGGAGGCGGCCGTCCAGCCAGGCGGCGAGCTGCTCGGCCGCGATCTCGGCCCACTCGGCGAACACCTCCTCGACCTTCCAGCCGATGTGGGGGGTGAGGACCACATTGGGGGCGGTCCGCAGCGGGTGGCCGGCCGGCAGGGGCTCGGTGGCGAACACGTCCAGGCCGGCCCCGCCCAGCCGCCCGCTGTGGAGGGCCTCGACCAGGGCGGCCTCGTCCACGATGGCCCCGCGGGCGGTGTTGACCAGGATCGCCCCCGGTCGCATCCGGGCCAGGCGGGCGGCGTCGAGCAGGCCGGTCGACTCCGGCGACAGCTTGAGGTGGATCGAGACCACGTCGGAGCGGGCCAGCAGGTCGTCCAGGGGCAGCCGCTCGGCGACCGGCTCGTCGTCGTCGTACTCGCGGCCCGGGTCGCGGTCCCAGGCCAGGGCCAGCATGCCGAAGGCGGCGGCGATCCTGGCCACCGGCCGGCCGTGGCGGCCCAGCCCGAGGATGCCGAGGGTCCGCCCGGCCAGGGTGCCGCCCATGGCCGCCGGCCACTGGCCGGCGGCCAGCTGGGCGGCCAGGGGGTGGATGCGCCGCAGCACGGCCAGCATCAGCCCGAAGGTGAGCTCCGGCACCGAGGCCGAGGCCATCTGGGCCCGGCGGCTGAGGGCGACCACGATGCCTCGCCCGGTGGCCGCCTCCTGGTCGACGTGGTAGGCGTGGCCTCCCGTCTGGAGGACCAGCTCCAGGTCGGGCAGCCGGTCCAGCAGGGCGGTGTCGAGCCGGGTCCGCTCCCGGATGGCCAGCAGCACCCGCACCCCGGCCAGGCGGTCCAGGTCGCCGTCACCCAGCGGCCGGTCGAGCACGGTGACCTCGGCCAGCTCGCGAAGCCGGGCCATGGCCGGGCTGCCGGCGATCCGGCCCTCGACGTCGTCCAGCACCAGCAGCCGAGGCCGCATCAGCTTCCCTTCCCGAAGTCGTAGACCTTCTGGTCGAAGGCGGTGTAGTCGCGGTACCCGAGCAGCTCGTACAGCCGCTCGCGGGTCTGCATCCGGTCCACCAGCCCGGCCTGGGTGCCGTCGTCGCGCAGCCGCCGCAGCCCGTCCTCGACCGCCGCCATGGCCAGGCGCAGCCCGGTGACCGGGTAGATGACCAGGTTGACGCCGAGGTCGGCCAGGGTGCGGCTGTCCAGCAGCCTGGACTTGCCGAACTCGGTCATGTTGGCCAGCAGGGGCAGGTCGACGGCCTTGCGGACGGCCTCGAACTCGCGCTCGTCGGCCAGCGCCTCCGGGAACAGCATCTCGGCCCCGGCGTCGACGTACGCCCGAGCCCGCTCCAGCAAGGCCTCCAGGCCCTCGACGGCCCGGGCGTCGCTGCGGGCGACGACCAGGAAGCCAGGGTCGCGGCGGGCGGCCACGGCCGCCTGGATGCGGCGGACCATGTCGGCGGTGGGCACCACCTCCTTGCCGTCCAGGTGGCCGCAGCGCTTGGGGTTGACCTGGTCCTCCAGGTGGCAGCCGGCCAGGCCGAGGTCGTCCAGCTCGGCCACGGTCCGGGCCGCGTTGAGGGGCTCGCCGAAGCCGGTGTCGGCGTCGGCCAGCACCGGCAGGCTGGTCGCCGAGGCGATCTGGCGGGCCCGCTGGCCGACCTCGGTCATGGTGGTGAGCCCGACGTCGGGGAGCCCCAGGTCGGCGGCGACCACCGCCCCGGAGACATAGGCGCCGTCGAAGCCCAGCTCCTCGATCAGCCTGGCCACCAGCGGCGAGAACGCCCCGGGCAGGCGCAGCAGCCGTCCCGAGGCCAGCCCGGCCCGCAGGGCGGCCCGCTTGTCGGCCGCCGGGACCGGGGCCAGCGCCGGGAACGGCATCAGAAGATCCCCCGCGCGTCGGGGGTGGTCAGGTGGCGGGCGGCCACGGTGAGGCCGGGAAGCTCGTCCGCGGCCAGCCCCTCCAGCCGCTGGACCAGGCCACCGAACCGGTGCAGCTCGGCCGCCTCGACGAGGCCGTCGGCCAGGGTGGCCAGCTTGGCCAGGTAGTCGGGACGGGCGAAGGGGGCCCCGCCGTTGGGGTGGGCGTCGGCAACGGCCAGCTCGGCGGCGACCACCTCGCCGCCGGCCAGGTGGACCTCGGCCCGGCCGCCGAAGGCGCGGCGGGCCGGGTCGGGGTCGTGGTAGCGGGCCGTCCAGGCCGGGTCCTCGACCGTCTCGACCCGGTGCCAGAGCCGCACCGTGTCCGGGCGGGCCGCCCGCTCGGGGGTGTAGCTGTCGACGTGGTGCCAGCGGCCGTCCTGGAGGGCGACGGCGAAGATGTACATGACCGAGTGGTCGAGGGTCTCGCGGGTGGCCGCCGGGTCCAGCTTCTCCGGGTCGCCGGCCCCGGTCCCGATCACGTGGTGGGTGTGGTCGCTGGTGCGCAGCACCACCCGCTCGACCGTGCCGGTGTCGCCGACCCGCTCCCGCAGCCGGAAGGCCAGGTCGATGAAGGCCTGGGCCTGGTACTCGGCCGAGTGGGCCTTGGTGAAGGTGTCGAGGATGGCCCGCCGGGGCTCGCCCGGCCCGGGCAGCGGCACCCGGTAGACGGCGTCCGGGCCGTCGAGCAGCCAGGCCACCACCCCGTCGGTCCCCTCCCAGACGGGCGCCGGCGCCGTCTGGCCCCGCATTGCCCGGTCGACCGCTTCTGTGGCCAGCTTGCCGGCGTGGGCGGGGGCGAACGCCTTCCAGCTCGAGATCGACCCCTTGCGCGACTGGCGGGTGGCCGTGGTCACGTGCAGGGCCTGGTTGATCGCCTGGTAGGTGACCTCGGCGGGCAGCCCGAGGAGGGTGCCGAGCCCGGCGGCGACGCTCGGGCCGAGGTGGGCGACGTGGTCGATCCTGTGGCTGTGCAGGTCGATCGCCCTGGTCAGGGCGGCCTGCACCTCGTAGGCGGTGACGATCGCCCTGACCAGGTCGGCCCCGGAGCGGCCGGTCTGCTGGGCCACCGCCAGCAGCGGCGGGATGTTGTCGCCGGGGTGGGCGAAGTCGGCGGCCAGGAAGGTGTCGTGGAAGTCGAGCTCGCGCACGGCGGTGCCGTTGGCCCAGGCCGCCCACTCGGCCGCCACCCGGGTCCCGGGGTCGAGGCCGAGCAGGGTCGCCCCGCCCCGGCGCGGGTGGGCCAGGGCCTGGGCCCGGGCCGCGGCCGGCGGGTCGCGGTCAAGGGCGGCCACGGCCACGGCCACGTCGTCCAGGACCCGGTTGGCGGCCATCTCGGCCACCTCGGGCTCGACCGGCACCGGGTCGGCGGCCACCTCGGCCAGCCGCCAGGCCAGCTCCCGCTCGCGGGGGAACCGCTCGCCGGGACGCTGGACCCGCACCACGTGGTCGCGCATTGGCTTACCGTACCCAGTCATGAAGCTCGCCGACCGCATGGCCAGACTCGGGACCGAGTCCGCGTTCGAGGTGCTGGCCAAGGCCAGGGCCCTGGAGGCCGCCGGGGTGGACGTGGTCCACCTGGAGATCGGCGAGCCCGACGCCGACACCCCGCCCCACATCGTCGCCGCCGGCCAGGAGGCCCTGGCCAGGGGCCTGACCCACTACGTGCCGGCCCCCGGGACCCCGGAGCTGCGCGCGGCCGTGGCCGCCTTCCTGGAGCGGACGGGCCGGCTGGGCACCAGCCCCGACCGGGTGGTGGTCACCCCCGGGGCCAAGCCGATCATGTTCTTCACCATCCTGGCCCTGTGCCAGCCCGGCGACGAGGTCCTCTACCCCGACCCCGGGTTCCCCATGTACGAGTCGATTGCCGCCTTCGCCGGGGCCCGCCCGGTCCCGGTGCCCCTGCGCGAGGCCAACCGGTTCCGCATGGACCCGGCCGAGCTGGCCTCGCTGGTCACCGACCGGACCCGGCTGGTGATCCTGAACTCGCCCCACAACCCCTGCGGCAGCGGCCTGACCCAGGACGACGTGGAGGCGATCGCCGAGGTGGCCATCGCGCGCGACCTGGTGGTGCTGAGCGACGAGGTCTACTGGGCCATCCGCTACGGCGGCGGCCACCCGAGCGTCCTGTCGGTCGACGGCATGGCCGAGCGGACCGTGCTGCTGGACGGCTGGTCCAAGACCTTCGCCATGACCGGCTGGCGCCTCGGCTTCGGGGTGCTCCCGGCCCCGCTGGTCGAGCCGGTGACCCGGCTGGTCGTCAACTCCGTCTCCTGCACGGCCGCCTTCAGCCAGCACGCGGCCGTGGCCGCCCTCGAGGGCCCGTGGGCGCCGGTGGAGGCGATGGTTGCCTCCCTGCGGGAGCGCCGCGACCTGGTCGTGGCCGGTCTCAACGCCATCGACGGCATCGCCTGCCAGGAGCCGGCCGGCGCTTTCTACGCCTTCCCCCGGGTCGCCGACCTCGGCCTGCCCGCCGCCGCCCTGGCCGACCGCCTCCTGGCCGACGCCGGCGTGGCCCTGCTTCCCGGCACCGCCTTCGGCGCCTACGGCGAGGGCTACCTGCGCCTGTCGTACGCCACCGCGGCCGCGGAGCTGCACCGGGGCCTGGAGCGGATCGAGCGGGTCGTGGCCACCCTCCCCGGCACCTGAGCGGCGCCTTTCCGTGATGGTCACTCGGTCAGGGTGGCCGGCGGGGCCGCACCGGCCGGCTGGACCCAGAAGGTGCGGATGTTGGTGAACTCGCGGATGCCGACGGCGGCCAGCTCGCGGCCATGGCCGGACCGCTTGACCCCGCCGAAGGGCAGCCGGGGGTCGGAGGCGACCAGGGCGTTGACGAACAGCGAGCCGGACTGGATCCGCCGGCCCAGCCGCTGGGCGCGGTCGGTGTCGCGGGTCCAGAGGCTGGCCCCGAGGCCGTACGGGGTGTCGTTGGCCAGCCCGACGGCCGCCTCCTCGTCGGCGGCCCGGACGACGGCCGCGACCGGGCCGAAGGTCTCCTCCCGGAACACCGGCATGCCGGGGGTGACGTCGGCCAGGACGGTGGGCTCGTGGAACCAGCCGGGGCCGGCCAGGCGGCGCCCGCCCACCAGGACCCTCGCGCCCTTGGCCACCGACCCCTCGACCTGGCGCTCCAGCGCGGTCAGCAGGTCGGCCCGGGCCAGCGGCCCGATGCGGGTCGCCCGCTCCAGCGGGTCACCGACCGGCAGGGCGGCCGCGGCGGCGGCGAACCGCTGCTCGAACTCGTCGGCGACCGGCTCCTCCACGATGAACCGCTTGGCGGCGATGCAGCTCTGGCCGGCGTTGAGGAACCGCGCCCGGGCGGCCGCCTCGGCGGCCAGCTCCAGGTCGGCGTCGGCCAGGACCAGGAACGGGTCGGACCCGCCCAGCTCGAGCACGCACTTCTTGAGGGCCCGGCCGGCGGCGGTCCCGACCGCGGCCCCGGCCCGCTCGCTGCCGGTGAGGGTGGCCGCCGCCACCCGGGGGTCGGCCAGCAGCCGCCCGGTCGTCTCGGCCACCGAGGCGTCGCCGACCAGCAGCGTCCGGAACAGCCCGGCCGGGAACCCGGCCCGCCCCAGCAGGTCCTCGATGGCCAGGGCGCAGCCGGGCACGTTGGGCGAGTGCTTGAGCAGGGCGCCGTCGCCGGCCATCAGGGCCGGGGCGGCGAACCGCAGCACCTGCCAGAAGGGGTAGTTCCAGGGCATGACGGCCAGCACCACGCCCAGCGGCTGGTAGGCGACGTAGCTCGCCGCCGCGCCGGTCCGGACGGGCTCGTCGGCCAGGAAGCCCTCGGCCCGCTCGGCATAGAACTCGCAGTTCCAGGCGCACTTGTCCAGCTCCGCCTCGGCCTCGGCGATCGGCTTGCCCATCTCCCGGGTGATCAGGCGGGCGTAGCCGTCGCGGCCCTCGCGCAGCAGCCGCGCCGCCGCCTCCAGGCAGCGCCGGCGCTCGGCGAAGGAGGTCGTGGCCCAGGCCCGCTGGGCGGCGTCGGCCGCGGCCAGGGCCTGGTCCAGCTCCTCGGCGGTGTGCTCGGGGTAGGTGGCCAGCTCCTCGCCGGTGGCGGGGTTGACCGAGCGCAGGGTCCCGGGCGGGCCGGCCATCACGGGCTCCCGCCGGCGCCGCGGTCGGCGTCGGAGAGGTGCTCGAAGGTCTCGCCGGTGGCCACGATCGTGCGGGTGACCTCGCGGCCGCCGTACACCCAGTAGATGCGCATCCGGCCCCGGCCCCGGTTGGCGAAGCGGTGCGGGACCCCGGCCGGCACCCAGGTCGCGTCCCCGGCCTCCAGGTCGAAGCTGTCCTCGCCGACCACGGCGGTCGCCTCACCTTCGAGGATGAGCACGCTCTCCTCGACGTTGTGGGTGTGCAGGGGGATGGCCGTGCCCGGCTCGAACACGGTGATCCCGGTGGTGACCAGGTTGCCCTCGGCGTTCCATTTGCCGACATAGGGCAGGGTGGCCACCCCGGCGCCGCGGTCGAAGGGCTCGATCGCGGCGGCCCGCAGGACCATCGACGGGCTGGTCACCGGCCGGCCTCGGGGAGGTCGGCCGGGAACACCGGGGTGGCGAAGGTGTTGACCTGCCCGCCCGGCTCGAGCAGCTCGGCCACGGCGGCCCGCCACTTCTGGTAGTGGGGGGCGCCGCGGTGGGCCTCGGTGAAGGCCCGCTCGTCGGCGTACAGCTCGTACAGCAGGAAGTGGTTGGGATCGTCGACGTCACGGTGGACGTCGAAGCGCAGGCAGCCGGGCTCGTCGCGCCGCGACGCCCGCGAGTTCTCCCCGATGGCCTCGACGAACTGGTCCACCATGCCCGGCTTGACCCGCAGCGACACGATCAGGGCGTACATCCAGCGGTCCTCCTCGGTCAGTCCAGCGCCAGCGGCACCCCGGTCTCGGCGGCCAGCCGCTCCAGGGAGTCCATGGTCTTGGCGGGCACCTCGATCCCCTCCCGCTCCCGCCGGGCCCGGGAGCGGTCCTCGAGCTCGCCGGGGTAGAAGATCTCCTCGAACCCCTCGGCCAGGGGGACCGCCTTCATCTCGGCGATCAGCGCCTCCATGCGCCCCCCGAAGCCGCCCGGGTCGGCCACGGCGGCCACGTCGATGGCCAGCACCAGGTGGCCGGCGCCGCTGCGGCGCTCGGCCTGCTGGGGGCCGCTGACCCCGGTGGCGAACGAGCTGCCGGTGAGCACCCCCGACAGCACGTCCATCATGAAGGAGATGGCGTAGCCCTTGTGGCCGCCCATGGGCAGGATCACGCCGGCGATGGCCGCCGCCGGGTCGGTGGTGGGGCGGCCCTCGGCGTCCAGGGCCCAGCCCTCGGGGATGGTCGCCCCGCGCTCACGGGCGGCGTAGATCTTGCCCCTGGCCGCGTTGACGTTGGCGATGTCCATGACGGTCACGCCGTGCCGGCCGGCCGGGGCCGCGATCGACCACGGGTTGGCCCCGACCGCCTTCTCCTTGCCGCCCCACGGGGCCATGGCCGGGCTGCCGTTGGTGGTGACGATGCCGACGCAGCCCTGCTCGGCGATCATGCGGGTGAAGTGGGCGGCCATGCCGAAGTGGTTGGAGTTGCGCACCCCCACCACCCCGACCCCGTGCTCCCTGGCCCGGCGCACCGCCACGGCGGCGGCGTGGGCCGTGAGGACGTGGCCGAGGCCCTCGCGGCCGTCCAGCAGGGCCAGGGCGCCCAGGTCGACCACCGTCTCGGGCTTGGCCGCGGGGTCGACCACCCCCGAGCGGATCCGGGCCACGTACCAGCCGAGCCGGAGCATGCCGTGGGAGGGATGGCCCCACAGCTCGGCCTGGACCAGGCAGCGGCCGACCAGCCGGGCGTCGTCGGTGGGGACGCCCTCGGCCTCGAGCACGGCCGCGGCGAAGTCGGTCAGCCGTTCGGGAGGGGCGTGGGTCATGGTGCCTCCTTCGGTGGCCGGCCGAGGCCGGCGGCGGTGGTCATGCGGTCTCCGCGGCCCGGACCAGAAGGTCGGGGCGGCCGAAGTTGCCCGACTTGAGCAGCAGGGCGAGCGGGGCCGGGCCGGACGTGACCAGCCAGGGGACGCCGCGGTCCTCCTCGCGGGCGACCACCACCCGGTCGATGCCGAGGCCGTCGACCACGGCGCCGGAGGGCTCCCCGCCGGCGACCACGATCCGGCGGACGCCGCGGCCGACGGCGGCGCGGGCCAGCTCGGCCATG
>DATABK010000870.1:0-4159 GCA_036259695.1 Actinomycetes bacterium
CCATCCGGGCCCAGACGTTCTCGCTGCGCTCCCGGGACTTCGTCGACCTGGCCCGCCTCAGCGGCGCCGGCGGGGCCAGGATCGTGTTCCGCGAGATCGCCCCCAACATGAGCTCGTACCTGTTCATGACCTTCATCCTGCTGTTCGGGGGGGCGGTGCTGACCGCGGCCATGCTCGAGTTCATCGGGCTGGGACCGACCGACGGCATGTCGCTCGGGCTGATGATGAACAACGCCGTCCTCTGGAGCGCCCTGCCGCTGGGGATGTGGTGGTGGTTCGTCCCCCCCGGCCTGGGGATCACCATGATCGTGGGGGCGCTCTACATCATGAACGTCGGCCTCGACGAGGTCTTCAACCCCAAGCTGCGGGAGCTGTGACGCCGTGAGCCTGCGGGTCGACAACCTCAAGGTCTGGTACCGGACCCTGCGCGGCGACGTCCAGGCCCTGGACGGGGTCAGCTTCACCGTGGCCGACGGCGAGCTGGTCGGGCTGGCCGGCGAGTCCGGCTGCGGCAAGTCGACCCTCGGCAAGAGCCTGATCCGCCTCGACGGCCGCATGCGCCACGTCGACGGCACGGTCGAGCTGGACGGCAAGGAGCTGCCCATCGGGGACGCCGAGCGGATGAACAGCTTCCGGTTCAAGGAGGTCTCGATCATCCCCCAGTACGCCATGAGCGCCATGAACCCGACCCGGCGGATCGGCCGGCTGGTGGCCGAGCTGCTGGAGTCGCGGGGGGTGCGGCCCGACGGCGTCCGCGACGAGCTGCTGCGCCGCCTGGCACTGGTCGGCCTGACCCCCGAGGTCCTGGACCGGTACCCGATCGAGCTCTCGGGCGGGATGAAGCAGCGCATGGTCATGGTGCTCTCGACCCTGCTCAACCCCTCCCTGCTGATCGCCGACGAGGTCACCTCGGCCCTGGACGTGTCCACCCAGAAGGCGGTGGCCGAGACCCTGGTCTCCTTCCGCGACCGCCACTACGTCAAGAGCACCATCTTCATCACCCACGACCTGTCGCTGGTCTACCAGATCGCCGACAGCATCATCGTCATGTACGCCGGCCGCCTGGCCGAGCGGGCCCCGACCGAGGCGCTGGTGTCCAACCCGAGGCACCCGTACACGCGGATGCTGCTGTCGGCCCTGCCCGAGGTCGGGGTCCGCTACGACAACCGGCGCCTCACCGGGATCCCGGGGAGCCCCCCGTCACTGCTCGACCCGCCGACGGGCTGCCGGTTCCGGGACCGCTGCCCCCTGGCCTTCGAGAAATGCGCCGAACAGCCCCCGTTCCTCGAGGTGGCGCCCGACCACCAGGTCGCCTGCTGGAAGGCGTTCTGAGCCATGCTGTCACTCGAGGGCGTCTCCAAGACCTACCGGGTCGGCACCTTCGGCGGCCGCGAGCTGGTCGCCGTCCGTGACGTCAACCTCGAGGTCGCGCCGGGCGAGGTGATCGCCCTCATCGGGGAGAGCGGCAGCGGCAAGAGCACCATCGGCCGGATGATCCTGCGCCTGACCGGGGTGACCGGCGGGCGGATCACCTTCGACGGGACCGACATCGCCGGCTTCAAGGGCAAGGGCCTGCGCGCCTACTACGCCCAGGTCCAGGGGGTCTTCCAGGACCCGTTCTCGAGCTACAACCCGGTCTTCAAGGCCGAGCGGGCCCTGGAGCTGCTGCGCCAGACCTACTTCGCCGGGCTCGACGGACGCCGCTGGCGGGACAAGGTCGAGGCGTCGCTGGCCGCGGTCCGGCTCGACCCCGGCCAGGTGCTGGGCAAGTACCCCCACCAGCTCAGCGGCGGCCAGCTCCAGCGGCTGCTGGTGGCCAGGGCCCTGCTGCTGGACATCCGGCTGCTGGTGGCCGACGAGATCATCAGCATGCTGGACGCCTCGACCCGGATCGACGTGCTCAACCTGCTCGGTGACCTCAAGGCCAGGGGGCTGGGCATCGTGTTCATCACCCACGACCTGTCGCTGGGCAACTACATCAGCGACCGGGCGGTGATCCTGCGCAAGGGCGAGGTGGTCGAGGAGGGCCCGGTCGAGCGGGTCTTCGGCCGCCCCCAGCATCCCTACACCCGGTCGCTGCTAGCCTCCGTGCCACAGCTGCACCGCAAATGGGACCGGGGCGAGGGGCTCGTCCGCGAGCCGGCAGGGGAGGGCGGGTGACCAAGCGGGCCACCATCGCCGACATCGCCCAGCGGGCCGGGCTGTCCAAGGGCGCCGTCTCCTACGCCCTCAACGGGCTGCCCGGGGTGTCGGAGTCGACCCGCCAGCGGGTCCTCAAGCTGGCCGCCGAGATGGGCTGGCGCCCCAACAGCGCCGCCCGGGCCCTGTCGGCGTCCCGGGCCGGCGCCCTCGGCCTGGTCATGGCCCGGCCGGCGAGCACGCTCGGGGTCGAGCCGTTCATCATGAAGCTGATGTCGGGCATCGAGAACACCCTGGCCGCCCGCTCCACCGCCCTGGTCCTCCAGGTCGTGCCCGACCACGACGCCGAGGTCGAGGCCTACCGCCGCTGGTGGGCCGAGCGCCGGGTCGACGGCATCTTCCTCATCGACCTGCGCATCGAGGACAAGCGGGTGCTGGTCCTCGAGGAGCTGGGCCTGCCCGCGGTCGTCATCGGCGGGCCCGGCCACCACGGCCGCCTGCCCGGGGTGTGGAGCGACGACGGCAGCGCCATGGCCATGGTGGTCGAGTACCTGGCCGCCCTCGGCCACCGCCGGGTCGCCCGCGTCGCCGGGCCGGCCGGGCTGCTCCACACCGAGCTCCGCAGCCGCGCCTTCGCCGAGGTCGCGGCCCGGCTGGAGCTTCAGTCGGCGGTCACCGTCGAAACCGACTACAGCGCCGAGCAGGGCGCCCAGGCGACCCGGCGGCTGCTGTCGGGGGCCGCCCGGCCGACAGCCGTCATCTACGACAACGACGTCATGGCCGTGGCCGGGACCTCGGTGGCCCACGAGATGGCGGTCGACGTGCCCCGGGACCTGTCCATCGTGGCCTGGGACGACTCGGTGCTGTGCCAGATCGTGCACCCGCCCCTGACCGTGCTCAGCCGCGACATCATGGCGTATGGGGCGCGGGCCGCCGAGCGGCTGCTCGCCCTGCTCGACGGCGAGACGGTGGGGGACTTCGAGGACGCCATGCCGAGGCTGATCACCCGGGGGAGCACCGCCCGGCCGCCGGCCTGAGGGACGTGGCCCGCCGGTACGCTGGGCGCCATGCGCTCCCGCCTCCTCGCCGCCATCCTTGTGTGCCTGGCCCTGCCTGCCTCGGCCCGTGCCCAGGAGGGTGGGGAAGCCACGGTCACGCTCCGCCTCCAGGACCCGCGGATCTACGAGTCCAGCGGCCTGGCCCTCAGCCGCCGCCACCAGGCCGTGCTCTGGACCCACAACGACAGCGGCGACGACCCGCGGCTGTACGCCGTCGGCGCCGAGGGCCGGACAGTGGCCACCCTGACCCTGGCCGGGGTGGACGCCCGCGACTGGGAGGCCCTGGCCGCCGGCCGCGACGACCGGGGCCAGCCGGCCCTGTTCGTCGGCGACATCGGCGACAACCAGGGCCTCTGGCCGGACGTGTCGGTGTACCGGGTCCCCGAGCCGGCCCGCCTGGGCGACACCACCGTGCCCGCCGTCCGCTACCGGCTCCGCTACCCCGACGGGGCCCACAACGCCGAGGCCCTGCTGGTCAACCCGCGCAGCAACCGCCTGTACGTGGCCACCAAGGACGTCGCCGGCGGCGGCCTGTACCGGGCCCCGGCCCGCCTCCGACCCGGCCAGGTCAACACCCTGCGCCGGGTGGCCAGCGTCCCCCCGGTCGTCACCGACGGCGCCTTCACCCCCGACGGCCGCGGCTTCGTCCTCCGCGACTACCAGGCCGCCCACCTCTACCGCACCGGCGGCCGCCGGGCCGGCTCCTTCGAGCTTCCCCTCCAGTTCCAGGGCGAGTCGATCACCGTCGCCGCCGACGGCCGCTCGGTCCTGGCCGGCTCCGAGGGCCCCGAGAGCGAGGTCTGGCGCGTCCCCATCCCGACCTCGGCCCTCGCCAGGGTCACCCCGACCACCCGCCCCCCACCGGCGGCCTCGGCCCCGCCGGGGTCCACCGGGCGGGGTGGGGGAGCGACTCCGATCCTGGCCGCCGGGGCCGCCGCCCTGGTCCTGGTGGCCGGGCTGGC
>DATABK010000871.1:0-6452 GCA_036259695.1 Actinomycetes bacterium
CCCAGCCCGGACGGCGCCCCCCGGCGCAGCCGGGCGGCCAGCTCGGTGCCGCGGCCGCCCGGGCCTGGGCGAACCCGGACCTCGATGGCGTCGCCGAGGGCGGCCAGCGGCTCGGGCAGGTTGCCGTCGGGCGCCACCTCCTCGGCCGGGCGGTTGACGGTGACCGGGTGCCAGCGGTCGCCGGCCGCCCTGGCGCCGTTGCCGGACTGGCGGATGGCGACCCGGCGGACCGCGACCACACCGGCCCCGACCCCGGCCACGACCATCGCGCCCCGTAGCGTTCTGTCATGTCCTCACCAGCTCCCTGGGAGATGCACCGCAACGGCTCCTGGCTAGCCCCCGTGGCCGGCCTGAACCAGCTCGCGCGGATACTCCGCCGGTTGGTGGGGTAGCCGATGTGACCGATCGTTGGTGGGGAGGTCTCGTGGAAGCGGTTCGCATGGTGGTGGTCACCCTGGGCCTGACCGTGGCCGCGGTGCTGGTGCTGGCCCTGGTGACCCGCGTCCTTGCCCGGGGGCGTCGCAGCCGGGACGGGTCGGGAGACCGGCCGGTCACCGGCCGTGGTCGCTGAGGATCCTCGGGCGGCGTCGGCCGGCCCGCGTCCTGTGCAGGAGCGTGGGCTGGCCTAGACTCTGCTGGCCCACGCTCTTCCACAGCGGTCGTTAATCCGCGGGTCGGGCGGGCCCCGGCTGGGTTAGCCACCCATTTAGGGCGCCGTGCTGCTGTGGTACCTATGGCGAACTCCACCACAGCCAGGGACCACGACATGAGACTGCTTCGCTCGTCCGCCGCCGCCGGCGCGGCCGCGGTTGCGCTGGCCGGCGCGGCCGCCGTCGCGGTCGTGGCCGTCTGGCGGTCGGGCGGTGCCGGCGTCGACGTCGCCTGGCTGCCCAGCTGGGGCGTCCGGCTGGCGTTCCGGCTCGACGGCCTCGGTGCCTTGTACGGCCTGCTGGCCACCGGGATCGGGGTGGCCGTGTTCGCCTACGCCACCGCCTACCTGCCCCGCCACCTGGAGCACGACGAGCGGCCTCAGGCCGAGGGTCGCCGCTTCCACGCCCTGATGGTGCTGTTCATGGTGGCCATGGTCGGCCTGGCCACCGCCCAGGACCTCCTGCTGCTGTTCCTCTTCTGGGACCTCACCGCGGTCGCGTCCTACCTGCTCATCGGGTTCGACCGCCAGCACCGGGAGGCGCGGCTCTCGGCCCTGATGGCGCTGCTGGTCACCGGCGTTTCGGCGGTGCTGCTGCTCATCGGGATCCTGATCCTGCGGGCCGAGCTCGGCACGACCTCGATCCCCGCGCTGCTCGAGCTGGCCCAGGGCGGCCCGGCCGTCACCCTGGCCGGGGCCCTGATCGCGGTCGGGGCGCTGGCCAAGAGCGCCCAGGCGCCGCTGCACTTCTGGCTGCCGCGGGCCATGGCCGCGCCGACCCCGGTCTCGGCCTACCTGCACTCGGCGGCCATGGTCGCCGCCGGCGTGTTCGTGCTCAGCCGGCTGCACCCGCTGCTGGCCACCAGCCCGGTCCTGCTGGACGGGCTGCTGGTGGTCGGGCTGGTCTCGATGGCCGTGGGGGGCCTGCTCGCGCTGGGCGAGGACCACCTCAAGCGGCTGCTCGCCTACTCGACCATCGCCCAGTACGGGTACGTGGTCACCATGCTCGGGGTCGGCGGGGCCGCCGGCGTGGCCGCCGCCTGCTTCTACGTGCTCGCCCACGCCCTGGCCAAGAGCGCGCTGTTCCTGACCAGCGGCGCCGTGACCGAGGCGACCGGGGCCAAGGCCCTGTCCCAGGCCGGCGGGCTGGCCAGGGCCATGCCGGCCCTCGCCGTCGGCAGCGGGCTGGCCGCCGCCGGCCTGGCCGCCCTGCCCCTCACCGTCGGCTTCTTCAAGGACGAGCTGTTCTTCAAGGCGGCCGCCGAACGCGGCCCCTGGCTGGCCGTCCTGGCCGTGGCCAGCGCCGCCCTGACGTTCGCCTACGTCACCCGGTTCTGGACCGGGATCTTCCTCGGCCCCCGCCGCCGCCCGGCCCGCGCCCTTCCCGGCCGGCTGGTCCTGCCGGTGGTCGTCCTGGGCGGCCTGGTCCTGGCCGGGGGCGTGGTGGTGGCGCCGTTCGCCGCCCTCAGCGAGGACGCCGCCCAGGTCGCGGCGGCCGCCGTGGCCCCGGTGGAGGCCGCCTACCACCTGGACCTCCGGGCCGAGAACGTCATGGCCCTGGCCACCTACGCCGCCGGTCTGGCCGTTGTCGCCGGGCGCCCGAGGTTCTCGGGCGCCCTGGCCGGGGCGATCCGGCTCGGGCGGCGGGTCGGGCCCGAGCGCGCCTACATCGCCGGCCTGGCCGCCCTCAACCGGATGTCCAACGCCATCCACGACGTCGAGATGCGCGACCTGCGCACCCGGGTGGTGGCGGTGCTGGTCCCGGCCGGGGTGCTGGTCGGGGCCGGGGTCGCGGTGACCCCGTTCGAGGGCGCCTACCTGGTCGGCTCGTTCACCCGAAGCGACCTGCCACTGGTCGTCGCCCTGGCCGCCTGCGCCCTGGCCGCGCTGGTCGTGGCCCGGCTGCGCCGGCACCTGGCCTTGGCCCTCGGGCTGTCGGGGGTCGGGTTCAGCCTGGCCGTCGCCTACGAGCTGCTCGGCGCCCCCGACGTCGCCCTGGTCGCAGTGGTCATCGAGACCCTGTTCATGCTGCTCTTCGTGGCCGTGTTCGCCCTGCTCCCGAGGGCCGTGCTGCGGCGCGAGACCCGGCTGGCGGAGCTGGGCTCCCGGCGGATCCGCGACCCGATCGTCGGGGTCGTCTCCGGACTGCTGATGCTGCTGGTGGTGTGGGCGGCCCTTTCGCGGCCGACCCCGACCGACACCAGCGCCGCCCGCCAGCTCGACCTGGCCGGCCAGGCCCACGGCAAGGACGTGGTCACCGTCATCCTGGCCGACTTCCGCGGCCTCGACACCATGGTCGAGGTCACCGTCGTGGTCGTCGCCCTCCTCGGGGTGGCCGCCCTGCTGCGCCGGGGCAAGCTGTGGTGACCACGGTCCTGACCCGGATGGTGGCCCGCCTGCTGCTGGTCCCGGTCCTCATGGTCGCGGCCGCGATCCTGATCAAGGGCTACGTCGACGTCGGCGACGGGTTCGCCGCCGGGGTCATCGCCGCCCTCGGCGTGCTGCTGCAGTACCTGGCCTTCGGGCGGGCGGCGGTGGAACGGGTGCTGCCGGTCCGGCACGCGCCCAAGCTGGCCATCGGCGGCCTGCTGGTCGCCCTGGCGGTCGCGTTCATCCCGGTGCTCGGAGGCCAGGCACCGCTGCAGCACGCCCCGGCCCCTGGGGCGGAGGTGATCCACCTCGGCACCCTGGAGCTGCTCACCGCCGTGGCCTTCGACGCCGGGGTGTTCGCGCTCGTCCTGGGGATGGTGGTGGCCACCATCCACCTGATCGCGAGCACCGTCGAGGAGCGAGGAGAGCAGCCGTGAACCTGTTCCTGGCCCTGGTCGTGGCCGTCCTGTTCGGCACCGGGGCGACCCTGCTGCTCAAGCCCGACCTGTTCCGGGTGGTGGTCGGCGTCGTCCTGATCGCCAACGCGGCCAGCCTGACCCTGATCGCCTCGGGCCTGCAGCGCGGCCAGGCGCCCATTCAACCTTTCATCGAGGGCGAGCCGGTCAGCGACCCCCTCACCCAGGCGATGACCCTGACCGCCCTGATCATCGGGTTCGCGGTCACGGCCCTGCTGCTGGCCATGGTCCACCGGGTCTACACCACCCACCGCAGCGTCGACCTGGACGACCTGGCCAGCAGCGAGCGCACGGCCGTGGAGGAGCTGGAGCGGGGGATCCCGGTCGAGCACGACGAGGCCGAGGACCACGCGGAAGACCAGGTGTCGCGGTGAGCCTGCTGGTGGCGCCGCTGGCCCTGCTGTGGCCGGCCGCGGCCGTGGCCGTCCTGGCCGACGGGCGCCGGCGGGCCACCGGCTGGGGGGCGGTGGCGGTGCTGGCCGTGGCGGTCGTGGTGCTGGCCGCCCTGGCCCTGCGGGTCGCGGCCGACGGGCCGGTCGAGGTGGTCGCCGGGGGCTGGCCGGCCGACGTCGGCATCCGCCTGCGGGCCGACGCCCTCGGGGTCGTCCTGGCCCTGGTCTCGGTCGTCGTGGTCCTGGCCGCGCTGGTCCACGGGGTCGTCTCCGGGCTGTCGCCGCGCCTGTTCCCGGCGCTCATGCTGTTCCTGTCGGTCGGCCTGACCGGGCTGTTCCTGACCGGCGACGTGTTCAGCTTCTACGTGTTCTTCGAGCTGGCCATGATCTCGGCCTACGCCCTGTCGGCGCTGGGCGGGGAGGGCCGCATGGTCAGCTCGGCGCTGATCTTCGCCGTGGTCAACCTGCTCGGCTCGTTCCTGTTCCTGATCGCCACCGCGGCCCTGTACCGGGCCACCGGCACCCTGGAGATGCTGGCCGTGGCCGACCGGGCCCGGGGCATCGACCCCAACACGGCGGTGGTCATCGCCGTGCTCTACTTCGTCGCCTTCGGGGTCAAGCTGGGCCTGTTCCCGTTCCACTTCTGGCTGCCCAGCGTCTACGGCAGCGCCCTGCCGGCGGTGACCGCGGTCCTCGCCGGGGCGCTGGCCAACATCGGCGCCTACGGGCTGCTGCGGTTCGAGGCCGGCCTGCTGCCCCGCGAGCTCGCCCTGGGCGGCGGCGTGCTCGTCGGCATCGGCACCGCCAGCATCATCTACGGGGCCGTGCAGGCGATCGGCCGGCGCGACGCCCGCGAGGTCCTGGCCTACTCGGCCATCGGCCACGCCGGCTATGTCCTGGTCGCGCTGGGCATCGGCGGCCCGGTGGCGCTGGCCGCGGCCGCGCTGTTCACGGTCATCAACGCGCTCGGCAAGGCGCTGCTGTTCCTGGCCGTCGACCTGCGTGGGCCGCTGGTCTCCGGCGCCTTCGCCGTCGGCGCGTTCAGCGTCGCCGGGGTGCCGCCGTTCGCCGGCTTCTTCGGCAAGGCGGCCCTGTTCGAGGCCGGGGTCGAGGCCGGCAGCATCCCCGCCGTGGCCCTGCTGTTCGTCGGCGGCGCCCTCACCTTCGTCTACCTGTTCCAGATCTACCAGCACACCTACTGGCGGCCGGGCCAGGACCACCAGCCGGCACCGGCCGGGGCCAGGGTGGTGGTGGCCGCGGTCGCCGCCGTGGTCCTGCTCGTCGGGCTCTGGCCCGAGCCGCTGCTCGCCCTGAGCAGCCAGGCCGGCGAGGCCCTGACCAGGATGGCCTCGTGAACGGCGGGCGGCTGCTCTGGGTGGCCGTGCTGGCCGCCGTCTACCTGCTCACCCTGGGCAGCGCCCACCCCCTCGACGTGGCCTTCGGGGTGGCCCTGGCGGCGGTGCTGTCGTTCGGGCTCCGCGGCCGCCTGCAGCGGATGGGTGGCCGGCAGGCCCCGGGCCCGTCGCCGGCCACCCGGCTCGCGGCCGCGCCCCTGCTGCTGGCCGCCCTCCTGGCCGAGGTCGCCCGCGGCACCTGGGACGTGGCCCTGCGCGTGCTCGGTCTGCGGCCGGTCGAGCACCCGGGGATCGTGCTGGTGCCGATCGGCGAGCGCAGCGAGCTTGGCGTCGCCGTCAGCGGCCTGCTCATCGGGCTGTCCCCGGGGTCGCTGCTGGTGGACGTGGACAGCGAGCGCGGGATGATGCTGTTCCACGTCATCGACGCCCGCGACCCCGACGCCGTCCGCGCCCAGCTCGACCACTTCTACCAGCGCTACCAGCGGCGGGTGTTCCCGTGAGGAACGACCTGGTCTTCTTCGCCGGCATCGCCTGGCTGGCCGTCCTGCTGGCCGTCACCATCGCGGCCATCGGCCGGGCCCGGACCAGCGCCGAGCGCCTGGTGGCGCTGGACACGGCCGTGCTCGTCCTGATCGGGCTGCTGGGGCTGGTCGCCGCCGAGAGCCGGCGGCCCTACGCCCTGGACGCGGCCATGGTCCTGGCCCTGCTGTCGTTCGTGGCCACCCTGGCCGCGGCCCGCTACCTCGGCGACCGGCGCCCGTTCGACCAGCCCGACGAGGACGGCCCCAGGTGAGCGGGCTCGTCGCCGACGTCCTGGTCGTCGTCGGCCTGGCCACCATGACCCTTGGGGTCTACGGCATCGTCCGCTTCCCCGACGTCTACACCCAGCTGCACGCGTCGGGGAAGGCGGCCTTCCTCGGGGTCTCGCTCCTGCTGGCCGCCGCGGCCATCGGCGGCGGGGCGGCCATCGTCAGCCGGGTGATCCTGGCCGTCGTCCTCCTCGCCCTGACCACCCCGGTCGCCGCCCACGCCATCGCCCAGGCCGCCCACCACCGCCGCGAGCCCATGCGCACCCCCGGCGCCGTCGACGAGAGCGCCACCACCCCCGGCGCCGGCGCCCCCCCGGTCAAGCCCCCCCGGTGACCGCGATCACCTGGGCCGCCGCCGGCGCCCCCGCGGCCGGGATCGTGGTCACCCTCGGTGGGGTTTC
>DATABK010000872.1:0-6437 GCA_036259695.1 Actinomycetes bacterium
GTCGGAACTTGGAGCGGACCAGGCGGTAGAAGTCGGCCCGCTCGATCCAGATGAGCAGGGCGTCGTGGCGGCCGCGGCGGACCTCCACGACCGCGCCCGGCGGGAGCTCACGGGCGGCCCGGCCGTCGACGCTCACGATCACCGGGTTGTCCGGCAGCACCTCCAGGCTCACCACCTCGTCGGGGTGCAGGACAAGGGACCGGTTGAAGACCATGTGGGGCGCGATCGGGGTGAGCAGCAGGGCGTCCAGCCGCGGGGACACGATCGGCCCGCCGGCCGAGAAGCTGTAGGCGGTCGAGCCGGTCGGCGAGGCCACCATCACCCCGTCGGCGGCGTAGCGGGCGAACGGGCCGCCGTCGCCCAGGCTGACGGCCACCGCGGCCAGCCGCTCCCGGGCCGCCTTCTCGAGCACGACGTCGTTGACGGCCAGGTCCTCGGCGACCTCCCGGCCGTCGACCACGACTCTGGCCGCCAGGGTGGTGCGCCGCTCGACCCGGTAGCGGCCGGCCCAGACGGCGGTCAGGGCGTCGCCGAGGCCGCTGGGCTCGACCTCGGCCAGGAACCCGAGCCGGCCGGCGTTGACGCCGAGGGCCGGCACCTGCTCGGTCAGGACCAGCCCGAGGGCGCGGAGCAGGGTGCCGTCCCCGCCCAGGGCGACCACCAGGTCGAGCCCGGGGGCGAACTCGGGCGCCTCGACGCAGGGGACGTTCTCACCGATGCAGCCCTGCTCGGAGGCGAGCGTCCGCAGCTCGATCCCGTGCTCCTCGGCCCACCTGGCCAGCACCTTGCCCAGCTCCACGGCCGGCGGCCGCCCCGGGTGGACGACCACCCCGACCCGCTTCAGCGGGCTCACGACGCCGCTCCCGGGAGGGTGGCGCCCTCGGCCAGGGCGGCCTTGAGGGCGGTCTCGTCCAGGGGAGGCGCGCCGGCGCGGAGGTGGAGGAACAGCTCCAGGTTGCCGGCCGGGCCGGGGAGGGGCGACGGGCAGACGCCGCCCACCCCGAGCCCGAGGGCCTGCCCGGCCTCGGCGACGGACCGCACGGCGGCCGCCCGGGCCGCCGGGTCGCGGACCACCCCGCCGCGGCCGACCGCCTCCCGGCCGGCCTCGAACTGGGGCTTGACCAGCAGCACCAGGTCGCCGTCGTCCCGGGTCACCCGGGCCAGAACCGGCAGGACCAGGCGCAGCGAGATGAACGACAGGTCGGCCACGGTCAGGTCGACCGGCCCGCCGATCTGGTCGGCCTCGAGGGTGCGGACGTTGGTCCGGTCCAGCACCCGGACCCGCGGGTCCTGGCGCAGGCGGAGATCGAGCTGGCCGTAGCCGACGTCCACGGCGACCACCTCGGCCGCCCCGGCCTCCAGCAGCACGTCGGTGAAGCCGCCGGTCGAGGCGCCGGCGTCCAGACAGCGCCGCCCGGCCACCGGCACGCCGAGCCGCTCCAGGGCCGGGGCCAGCTTGTCGCCCCCGCGGCTGGCCCAGCGGCGAGCCGGGCCGGCCAGGGTGAGCGGGTCGCCGGTGGAGACCAGCGTCGACGGCTTGGCCGCGACCGTCCCGGCGACCAGGACCCGCCCGTCCCGGATGGCCGCCCCAGCCGCCTCCCGACTGGGCGCCAGCCCACGACGAACCAGCTCCCGGTCCAGCCGCACCCGCGTCGCCACCGGGCCCCTACAGCGCCTCGAGGCGCTGAAGCTCGGCCAGGATCGCGTCGTTGACCGCCTCGAAGGCGTCGGCATGGGCACCCGGGTCGGCCTCGTCGAGCCCGACGAGGGCCGCCTCGATCTGCGCCGCCGGGTCGACGGCGCCTTGGTCCTGCGACAACCGATCGGCTGGCCCGCTCACGACACCTCCAGCAACGGCGGCAACGCGGCCAGTATAGGTCGGTGGGGACAGCCCAGGGGCGGGGCAGCCAAGGGGTGGGACAGCCAAGGGTGGGACAGCCCGGGGCTGTGGATACCGTGGAGCGGGTGGTGCCCCGGTCGGCTACCCTCCCGACCGGGGCCCTCGCCACCGCGCCGGGCTTGTTCGGCGCGCCCGCCGGCTAGGTGCGCTCGTCACCCGCGGACCCGGACCCTGAGCCGGCCGACCCCGACCCGGGCGACCCCGACCCCGACCGGGATCCAGACCCGGACCCGGACGGCCCCGACCCGGAGCTCTTGCGGCGGCGGGTGCCGGGGGACGTCGCTGTCGACCGCGAACTGGCTCCGGCGGTGCGGGTGCGGGTCGAGGGCTTGGTTCCCGACGTCGACGACGTGGACCTGGTCCTGGAGGTCCGGGCGGAGGACCGGGGGGTGGCGGAGGCGGCCGAGGCGGGCTTGGACGTGGCGGCGGCCTTGTTGACCCGCTCGAGCTCCTGTTCGAGGGCGCGGACGCGCTGCTGGAGGCGGGCGACCTCGTCCCGGGTTGCCATCCCGAGGACGCCGAGCTGGCGTTTGACCTCCCGCTGGACCAGACGGCTCATGATCTCGCGGTTCTTCTGGGTGCGGCGCATCAGGTCCTCGGCCACCCGGCCGACCTGGGCCGACTGGACCTCGCCCTGCTTGGCGAGCAGAGCCGCGACCCGCTCGGCCTGGGCCCGGGTCAGGTCGCTGAGGCTCGCCAACGCCTGTAGGTACTGCTCCCTCCCGCTCGCCACCTCACCACCTCCAGCACGTGTCCGGCCTTGGATTGTGGCAGCGGCCCCAGAACCGGTCAACGAACTCGGGTTCGCCGCTAGCCCGTGTGGTAGAACCCCGGAAGCCGGAAGCGGAGCTGGGAGGGTGGGAGTGGCGACCAAGGCCGAGGTCGAGCGGCAGCTCGGGGTGCTGATGTCGCGTCTCGACGGCAATGAGGCCAACGTGCGCTCGGCCATCCCGACCCGCAAGGTACTCCGCTGCCAGGTCGCCGACCTGGGCACCTCCTGGTACTCGGTGGTCGAGAACGGCCACGTCTCCCAGCCCACCGAGGCCCCGCCCAACGGCCGGGCCGACATCACCCTCCGGGTCGGCTCCGACGACCTGGTCGACCTGGTCGAGGGACGGATCTCGTTCCTGTCCGCGTTCAGCTCGGGCTAGGTCAAGGTGGACGCCAGCTTCTTCGACCTGCTGCGGCTGCGCAGCCTGCTGTAGGGGCCACATGCTCGGCCTCATCCCCATCCACGACGACAACCCCACCCGCCGCCCGGCGGTCGTCAACTGGACGCTCATCGCCATCAACGTGGTGGCGTTCTTCATCTCGCCGATCTCGCCGCTCGACATGGGCGGCGACGCCAACTCCCCGCAGGGGTTCTGCCGCCAGCTCGCCTTCTTCCGGGAGTGGGCGGCCATCCCGGTGGAGCTGCTGGAGAACGACCCGCTCGACGTGACCGCCGGCCCACCCTCGGGCAACCGCTGCCAGCCCGTCCGGCCCGGCTACCAGAAGGTCCCGGTCCTCTCGGTGCTGTCGGCGATGTTCCTGCACGGCGGGCTGCTGCACCTGGCCGGCAACATGCTGTTCCTGTTCGTGTTCGGCAACAACGTCGAGGACCGGCTCGGCCGCGTCCGCTACCTGGTCTTCTACCTGGCCTGCGGGTACGTGGCGACCTACGGGTTCGCCCTCTCCGATCCCAGGAGCACCGACACCCTGGTCGGGGCGTCGGGGGCGATCGCCGGGGTGCTCGGCGCCTACCTGGTCCTGTTCCCCGGGGCGCGGGTGACCAGCCTGGTGCCGTTCCTGTTCTTCATCCCGGTCTGGCTCCCGGCCTGGGTCGTGCTCGGCTCCTGGTTCGTCCTCCAGTGGCTGTACTTCCAGGGTGCGGCCACGGCCGAGGGAGCCGGCGTCGCCTACCTGGCCCACGTGGTCGGGTTCGCCGCCGGGGTCGTCCTGATCATCCTCCTCGGCGGCCTCCGGGTCCGCCGGCCCCCACCTCCACCCCCGCCAACCTGGCGCTACCAGACGCGCTACTAGCCGCCGAGCCGGCGGACGAGCGGTGGGTCCTGGCCGGGGTCCGGTCGGAACCCGAGACGGGTCAGGAACGGCTCGGCGGCCGCCGGGGCGGCGACCCGGCGCAGCCCGGCGGCCCGGGCCTGGAGACAGGCGACGGCGGCCAGGCGGGTGCCCACCAGCCGGCCCCGCCAGGGCTCCTCGACCACCGGCCCGTCGAGCCGGCCGAGGGTCCCATCGGGACGGACGGTGGCGGCGCCGACGACCCGCTCGCCGTCGGTCGCCACCACCAGGAGCGGCTCGCCCGTGCCCTCGCTCGACCCGCCGGCCGCGGTGCCGAGCAGGCGGGTCGCGTCGGTCCGGTCGGCCGGAGTGGCCGGTCGAACCACCGGCCCTGGCGGATCGAGCAGCTCGCCGACGTCGGCCAGGAGGTGGTCGGGCGGGTTGGCGAGGTCGGGGAGGTCGGCCAGGCTGGTCACGCCGCTGAGGACCAGGGCGGTCGACCAGCCGAGGCGGTGGGCGCCGTCCAGGTCGGTGTCGGCCCGGTCACCGACCATCAGGTAGGGGCCGGGGCCGATGGCGGCCGCGGCGGTGTCGAGCAGGGCCCGCTCCGGCTTGCCGGCGACCTCGGGCCGGACCCCGGTCGAGGCCCGCAGCAGGGCCAGGGTGGCCCCGGCGCCCGGCCACAGGCCCTCGCGGGTCGGGAGGGTGGTGTCGGGGTTGCTGCCGACGAACCTGGCCCCGGCCCGGATGGCCAGGGTGGCGTCGCGGACCCGGGCGTAGGTCAGCTCGGGGTCGAACCCGACGGCCACCACCTCGGCCTCAGGCCACGCCGGCCCGTCGACCAGCCGGGCCCCGGCGGCCTCCAACGCCTGGCGCAGCCCGGGCCCGCCGACCACCAGGACCCGGACCCCCTCGAGCCCGTCGCGTCCCCCGAGCAGCCGCACCGCCGCCTGGGCCGAGGTCAGCACCTCCCCCTCGGCCGCCTTGACCCCCAACCGGTTGAGCTTCTCGGCGACCTGGCCGGGCGGCCGGTAGGAGTTGTTGGTCACGAAGGCGATCCTGACCCCGAGCCCGCGGACCTGGTCGAGCGCCCCGGGTGCGGCCGCGACCACCTCCTCGCCCAGGTACACGACCCCGTCGAGGTCGAACACGACCCCGCGGAACCGGGCGGCCAGCGCACCGCCGCCGTTCTGGTCGAGGTGGTGGCCGGTGTCGTCGATGGTCGCCTCCGGGTCAACGATGCGGGGAGTGGCCCGGCTGGCGACGGGCGGCCCGCGCTTGCTACAAACACGGCCATGACCCAGAACCCGAGCCCGGCGGCACCATGGTAGCCGCCGCCCCCTTCCGCGGCCTGCGCTTCGATCCCGACGTCGTCGGCGACCACGCCCAGGTCACCGCCCCTCCCTACGACGTCATCTCGCCCGAGGCCCGCGACGCCTACGAGGCCCAGAGCCCATACAACGTCGTCCGGCTGATCCTGGCCCGGCCCGAGCACGACACCGCGGCCCAGGCCGAGGGCGGCACCGACTACGGGCACGTGGCCGAGCTGCTGGCCAGGTGGGTGACCGATGGCATTCTGCGCCGCGACCCGTCGCCATGTCTCTACATCTATGAGGAGACATATGAGCTTCGCGGCACCCGCCGGGTCCAGCGGGGGGTGCTGGCCAGCGTGGCCCTGGACGACACCGGGAGCTGGGTCGTGCCCCACGAGCGGACCATGGCCGCGCCCGTGGCCGACCGGCTGCGGCTGCTGGAGGCGACCGAGGTCAACCTCTCCCCGGTGTTCGGCGTCTACGCCGGCGGCGGCGGCCCGGCGGCCGTGCTCGACGACGTCACCGCCACCGAGCCGGCGCTCGACTGCGCCGACGAGACCGGGGTCAGGCACCGGCTGTGGGTGGTGGACGACCCGGAGCGGATCGCGGCCTGGCGCGGGCGCATGGCCGGCCAGCGTGTGCTGATCGCCGACGGCCACCACCGCTACCGGACCTCGCTCGCCTACCGGGACGCCGTGCGGGCGGCCAACGGCGGCCGGCCGGGGCCGTGGGACGAGCTGCTGATGTATCTGGTCGACGCCGACCTGCACGGCCCGGCCGTCCTGGCCATCCACCGGCTGCTCGGCGACGTGGGAGGCGCCGGCGTCCTGGCCGGCCTGGAGGGTGACTTCGACGCCCGCCCGGTCGCCTCACCGGCGCAGGCCGAAGAGGAGCTGGACCGGCTGCCCGAAGAGGCGGGCGCCTTCGGGCTGTACGCGGACGGGCGGAGCTGGCTGCTGGGGGCCCGCGACCCGGCCGCCCTGGCCGCCGAGGCCGGCCGCGACCGCCGCATGCTCGATGTCGAGGTGCTGCACGGGCCGGTGCTGAGCAAGCGCCTCGGGGTCAGCGACTTCGAGGGCCGGGTGGTCTACCAGAGCGACCTGCCGGCGGCCGTGGCCGCGGTGGACGACGGCGCCGCGGCCAGCCTCATCATCCTGCGCCCGGCCCGGTTCGCCACCGTGGCCGAGATCGCTGCCGGCGGCGAAACCCTCCCCCAGAAGACC
>DATABK010000873.1:0-2574 GCA_036259695.1 Actinomycetes bacterium
CGTCCTGGCCGTGGCCGTGGCCACCACCGCCCTGCTGCGGCTGCTCGGCGGCTGACGGCCACGGCCACGACCAGGCCAGCTTCACCATCGACCTGCCTAGAGGTCGAGGGTGACCCAGGCCGGGTCGTGGTCGCTGCCGTCGCCGCCGTGCCTGGTCCGGCGGTCGATGAAGGCGCCGGTCTGGCGGGCGGCCAGGGCCGGGCTGAGCCAGATCTGGTCGAACAGCTCGTAGCGGGCCGGCTGGCCCGCCTCCTTGAACCGGTGGGTCCAGGCGCCCGAGGCCGGCGCCGGCGGGACGTCGGCCTTGGGCGGGCGGGTCTCGGTCGGCTGGGCCAGGCCGTCGACCAGGTCCAGCTGCTCGGAGGCGGTGATGGCGGCCAGGGACGGGGCGTCGGGCGGGTCGTTCAGGTCGCCGAGGACCAGATAGCGGCTGTCGGGCCGGGTGCGGGCGGCCACGAGCCGCTGGACCGTCTCGGCCTGGCGCCGGCGGCGGGTGTCGTTGGCCTCCTTGCCGGCCACCGGGTCCTGGTCGAAGGGGACGAACTGGCTCTTGAGGTGGTTGTTGAACACCGTCAGCAGCCGCGTCCCCTTGGTCGGGTGGAGGATGTCGACCTCCAGCAGGTCGCGGCTGAACACCGCCTCCCCCGGGGCCTCGGAGTGGACGGCGTGCTGGTGGGAGACCACCGGGCCCAGGGGCAGCTTGGACAGCACGGCCAGGTCGATCAGCCGCGGGTCGTTGCCCTCGACCAGGACCAGGAACCGGTAGCTGCCGCCGAGGTGCTGGGCGGTGAAGAACCGCAGGGTGTCGATGTCCTCGACCTCCTGGGCGCACAGGACGTCCAGGTCCATGGCGGTGATCCGGCCGGCGATGGTGTCCTGGTCGGCCGGGTTCTTCCCGTGGACCAGGCGCCCCTGGTAGGTTCGCAGCCGGAACCGCTCGGGGTCGTTGAAGGTGTAGGTGGCGGTCAGGCCGCTGTCGGGGTCGTCCTCGACGATGGCGTCGACCTGGGCCTGGAAGTTGAACCGCGAGAACAGGTTGTTGAGATTGAAGGTGCCAACGCTCACGTCCATCCGATCCCCCGGTCTCCGGCAGCCGGGCCCATTGTCACCTGCTCGGCCCGTGCGGCCCTAGCGGACAGCTTCAGGGGCGGAGGTGATCTCGGAGGCGGGCCGGATGGACCCGTACTCCCCGTCGAAGCCGGGCACGCGCACGACCTGGCCGCGACGCACCTTGCCGATCGCCTCGGCGACCTCCGGGAAGCCGGCCTGCTCGATGGCGTCCAGCGGCAGGCGCTCCAGGATGGGCAGCTCGGGGCCGAGCCGCTCGATCATGGCGTCGACGGTCCGCCGCACGGTCTTGCTGGTCCGCCCGACCCCGGCGACCTCGGCGACGAGCTCGTCCAGGGGCAGCAGGTTGCGGCAGCCGGGCACCCCATCCGGGCGGGCGCCGGCCGGGCGGTCGGCCAGGTCCTCGACCCGTTGCAGCACCCCCATGGTCAGCCGCTTGCCGCAGACCGGACAGCGCAGGCCCGCCCGCCGGGCCTCGTCCGGCTCCAGGCGGACGCCGCAACGCCGGTGCCCGCTCAGGTAGTACCGGCCCTCCTCGGGAAAGAGCTCGACCGTCCCCTGGAACCCCTCCCCGGTCTCCAGCGCGTGGCGGATCGCGACATAGTCAAGCTCCGTGTCCAGCTCGGTCGCCTCCCGGCCCAGCCGTGACGGCGCGTGTGCGTCCGAGTAGCTGACAATCCGGAACCGGTCGAGGCGCGAGACCCGCCAGTTCATCGGCGGGTCCGACGACAGCCCGGTCTCGACCGCGAAGATGTGGCGACTCAGCTCCCCGTAGCAGTCTTCGATCGAGTCGAACCCGCTGGTGGCGCTGAGGACGCCGACCCACGGTGTCCAGAGGTGCGCCGGCACCAGGTAGGCGCCGTCCCCGCTGTCGAGGGTGACCTCGAGCAGCTCGCTCGCGTCCATGGCCAGGGTCGGGCGGCCGTCCTCGGTGATGTTCCCGCGGCGGCCGAGGCGGTCGTTCAGGGTCGCCGCCGTCTTCAGGTCGGGCACGTACAGCAGCTGGTGCATGCGCCGGGCGCCTCCGTCCCGGTGGAAGGCCGTCGAGACCTCCACCTGCAGCAGGAACCGCAGTGGTTCCCGGCACGACCGGGGAAGCCGCTCGACCACGGCCCGGTCCAGGTCGTCCCGGAGCCGCAACAGCCCGGGCTCGGCCGGCACCAGCCCCTCCTGCAGCTCCCCGAACCAGGCCGGGTGGGTGAAGTCCCCGGTGCCGAGCACCGCGATCCCCTTGCGCCGCGCCCACAACGCCAGCTCCACCAGCTCGGCGTTCCGGCTCGTCGCCCTCGCGTACCTGGAGTGCACATGCAGATCGGCATAGAACGGCATAGGCCTATGCTTTCCCCCCAAGAGGGCCATCATGCGCGGAATCAGCAGACGCGCTCCGGGAAGAGCTCCAGCTGCGCCACCTCGTCGACGAGCGGCCAGACGAAGATCCGTTGCGCCCCGGCATCGACGAACGCGGCGAGCGCGGTCGGGCCGTCCAGCCCCGGCCCGCCGAAGACG
>DATABK010000874.1:0-6575 GCA_036259695.1 Actinomycetes bacterium
GGCCGGCCCGGTCGAGCACGGCGAAGGTCGCCCGCGGGTAGTGCTCGACCAGGCGCCACGGCCCGAGGAAGCCGACGGTGGCGTCCTGCCGCCCGGCCAGGATCAGGGTCGGGTGCGGATAGGGCGGGCCCTGCTCTGGCGGGGTGCGCAGCTGCCAGCGCTGGAAGATCCGCTCCAGCGCCGCCTGGTCGGTCAGGGCCATGCCCGGCACCACCGAGTCCTGGAAGCGCCGGAGCGTCTCCGGCGTCTGGACCACCAGGTACTCGCGGAACTCGGCCTCCATCGCCGGGTCCAGCGTGCCGCCCAGGTCGCCCGAGGCATGCAGCACGACGTGGCCGGGGAGCTCGTCGTCGCGCGCCTGCCCGCCGGCCGAGCAGAAGAGGGCCAGCCCGGCCACCTGCCCGGGCCGCCGGTTGGCGATGCCGCGGGCCAGGTAGCCGCCGTAGGAGTGGCCGACGACCAGGAACGGCTGGTCACCGACGACCGCGTCGATGAGCCCGAGCAGGATCTCCACGACGTCGTCGCTGCTGGCGACGGCCTCCGGCGCCGGGGTGCGCCCCATCCCCGGCAGGTCGGGGTAGATCCGCCGGTACCCGGTCCGGCCGGCGAACACCGGCTCGAGGCTGGCCACCAGCTCCCGATGGTCGACACCCACGCCGTGCAGGGCGACGATCGGGGTCCCGTCGCCGCGCTCGGCGTAGTGGACCGGCATGCCGTTGATCTCCGACTGGCGGGTGGTCATCAGGCGCTCCTCGGGGATCGGAGAGAGGGCGGCAACTTGTCCTGGCCGGGCGCCGCTCAGGCGGCTCCGGCCAGCCAGCGGCTGTACAGGCTGGCGAACCGCCCGCCGCCGGCCAGGAGCTCGTCGGGTGGGCCGGCCTCGACCACGCGGCCGTCCTCGACCACCGCGATCTGGTCGGCCTGGGCGATGGTGGTCAGCCGGTGGGCGATGATGATGGTGGTCCGGCCCGAGCGCAGGCGCTGGAGGGCGTCGGTGATGCGGGCCTCGCTGGCCGCGTCGAGGTTGCTGGTGGCCTCGTCCAGGATGAGCAGGGCCGGGTCGGCGATCCAGGCCCGGGCGAAGGCGACCAGCTGGCGCTCCCCGGCCGCCAGCAGCGCCCCCCGCTCGCCGACCTGGGTGTCGTAGCCGTCGGGCAGGCCGGTGATGACCTGGTCGGCCCCGACCGCGCGGGCGGCCGCCTCGACCTCGGCCCGGGTCGCGCTCGGGCGGCCGAAGCGGATGTTGTCCAGGACGGTGCCCGAGAACAGGAACCCCTCCTGGGGGACGTAGCCCATGGCCTGGCGCAGGTCGGCCAGGCGGATCTGGCGCAGGTCGATCCCGTCGAGGGTGATCCTGCCCGCCAGCGGGTCGTAGAAGCGGGCGATCAGCTTGGCCACGGTCGACTTGCCGGCCCCGGTCGGCCCGATCAGGGCCAAGGTCGTCCCCGCGTCCACCCTGAGGTCGACGTCGTGCAGCACCTGTGGCCCCTGGTCGTAGGCGAAGCAGACGTCCTCGAGCCGGACGTCGCCGCGCGGGTCGGGGAGGGGGACGGGGTCGGGGGCCTCGCGCACCGAGGGCTGCTCGGCGAGGACGGCCCCGACCCGCTCGGCCCCGGCGGTGGCCGACTGGAAGCTGTCGTACAGCTCGGAGAGCTGCTGCACCGGGTCGAACAGGTTGCGTAGGTAGAGCAGGAACGCGGCCAGCACACCGATCTCCAGGTCGCCGCTGAGCACGCGCTGGCCGCCGACGCCGAGCACGACCACGGTGGCGGCCGTGCCCAGGAACTCGATCCCTGGGAAGAAGAACGAGGCCAGGCCGATGGTGCGCCAGTGGGCGACCCGCTCGTCGTGGTTGGCCTCCTCGAGGCGGGCGGCGGTGGCCCGCTCCCGCCGGAACGACTGGATCGCCCGCACCCCGGACAGCGACTCCTGGAGCTGGACGGTGACGACGCTGTGGGTCTCCCTGACCCGGCGGTAGGCGTCCGCCGACCAGCGCCGCCAGACCCGGGCGGCCAGGCCGATCAGGGGGGCGACGACCAGGGTGGCCAGGGCCAGCCGCCAGTCCATGACGACCAGGATGATCGCCACCCCGACCATGGTGATGAGGCCGGTGACCATCGTGACCAGGCCGTCGGTGACCAGGTCGCTCATGGCGTCGATGTCGGCGGTCATGCGGGCGACCAGCCTGCCTGTCCGCTCGCGCTCGTAGAAGTCGAGCGAGAGGGTCTGGAGGTGGCGGAACAGCTTGGTCCGGACGGCGTACAGGACCCGCTGGCCGGCCCGGGCCACGGTCTCGATCTCGAACCGGCCGGCCAGGAACTGCACGCCGACCAGGACCAGGTAGGCCAGGGCGACCCGGTTGATCACCGACAGGTCCCTTGGCACGATGCCGCGGTCGATGGCCACCTTGACCAGGTACGGCATGGCCAGGGAGGCGCCGGTCTGGACGAGCACGGCCGCCGAGGCCAGCCCGACCAGCCGGCGGTGGGGCCGGACCAGCGGCCACAGCCAGGCCCGGGCCCGCCGCCCCGCCCGCCGGTCCCGCGAGCTCCGCTCCACCTCCGGCGGCGCCCCATAGGTCTGAACCGACGAGGCAGGCCCCCGGCCCATCGCCCCACGGCCCATCGCGCCCCGGGCCCGTGGCGTCGGGCGGCTCATGATGCGGCCTCCTCGACCAGGCGGTCGACGCCGCCGCCGGCGTGGGCCAGGACGGCGCGGTAGGCGGGCTCGTGGGCGGCCAGGTCCTCGTGGCTGCCCTGGGCGACCACCCGGCCGCGGTCGAGCAGCACCACCCGCTCGGCCAGGCGGAGGCTGGCCCGCCGGTTGGCGACCAGCAGCACGGTGGCGCTGCCAAGGGCCGAGTCCAGCCCGGCCAGGATGGCCGCCTCGGTGTCGACGTCGACGTGGGAGAGGGCGTCGTCCAGGATCAGCACCCGCGGCTGCATCAGCAGCGCCCTGGCCAGCGCGACCCGCTGCCGCTGGCCGCCCGAGAGCGTGTAGCCCTGCTCGCCGACGACCGTGTCCAGGCCCTCGGGCAGGGCCTCGACGACCTCGCGGGCGGCGGCCGCGGCCAGGGCGTCCAGCACCTCCTCGTCGGTGGCCTGGGGGCGGCCGAAGGCGACGTTGTCGCGCAGGCTGGCCGAGAACAGCACCGGCTCCTGGTGGACGATCCCGACCGCCGCCCGCAGCGAGTCCAGGGTCAGGTTGGCCACGTCGTGGCCGTCGACCAGCACCCGGCCCCGGCTGGGGGCGTACAGCCGCGGGATCAGCCCGAGCAGGGTCGACTTGCCCGACCCGGTGCCCCCGACCACCGCCACCCGGGACCCCGGGGCGATGTCCAGGTCGATCCCGGCCAGGACGGGCCGGGCGCCCTCCTCGTAGCCAAAGCTGACGTCCTCGAAGGTGATCCGCACCCCCCGGCCCGCCGGGCCCTCGGCCGGCGCGGGCAGGGCGGTCGCGCCCGGCCGGTCGGCGATGGCGGGCGGCTGGTCGAGGACCTCGAAGACCCGCTCGGCGCTGGCCGCGGCTCGCTGGGCGAAGCCGAACAGCATCCCCAGCCCCTGGAGCGGCCAGGCCAGCAGCAGCAGGTAGCTGTTGAACGCGACCAACGTGCCCAGGGTGATCTGGCCGTCGATGGCCAGCCGGCCCCCGTACCAGAGGATGGCGGCCAGGCTCAGCTGGGGGAGGATGGCCAGCAGGGGTGTGTAGAAGGCGCGCAGCCGCGCCGCCTCCAGGTTCTGGTCGAGGATGGAGCTGGCCTCGGTCTCCAGCCGGCGGGTCTGCACCTGCTCGCGGCCGAAGGCCTTGACCACGCGGACCCCGGCCGTCGCCTCCTCGACCACGGTGGTCAGCTCGCCGATCTCCTGCTGGACCTGCCAGTAGACGCGGTGCAGGCGGCGGTTGAACCGCAGGGCCCCGTAGACCAGCGGCGGGGCCAGGGCGAGCACGACCAGGCAGAGGCGGGGCGAGAGCAGCCACATCTGCACGGCCGCGATGGCGAAGGTGAGCAGGTTCAGGACCAGGAACACCATGCCCCAGGAGATGAAGTAGCGCAGCGAGCGCACGTCCGAGGTCGCCCTGGCCAGCAGCTGCCCGGTCGGCACCCGGTCGTGGTAGGCGGCCTCGAGCGTCAGCAGGTGGCGGGCCAGGCGGTTGCGCAGGTCGTACTCGACGTCGGTGCCGACCCGCCCGGAGAGGTTGCGTCGCAGCCCGCCAACGACCCAGCGGACCACGGCCAGCACCATCAGCAGGGCGATCTCGCGTCCCAGGACCCCCGGGACCCGCCTGGTCAGCCCGTCGTCGATGATCGTCCTGGTCACCAGGGGGATGAACGAGGTGATGGCGAGCATCGTCACCCCGAGCAGGAAGGCCACGGTCACCCGGCGCCAGAACGGCCGCATCAGGCCGACGATGCGCCACAGCGTCCCGAGGGCGAGGCCGTCGGGAGGCGGGTCGGTGCCGTACCAGCGCAGGTGGAAGCTCCAAAGTCGAGGCGGGTTACCCGCGGTCCAACGTACGGCAGCGCCCAGACAATCCGCGACCGCATATCCCCAGGCCAGGGGCCCGCGTCAGGAGGGCAGCCGCAGGAGCGCGTTGGGGCCGCTGGTGGCGACCCACGCCCGGTCGCCGTCGGCCACCAGGGCCGTCGCCCGGCCCGCGAAGGGGACCGTGGCCACCACCCGGTCGCCGGCCGGGTCGATCCGGGCCAGCGGGGTGGCCGCCAGGTCGAGGTCCGGCGGGCTGGCCACCCAGACGGCGGCCGGGGTCGCCGCCAGCGGCCCGGGCTCGAAGCCGACCCGGATGCGGGCCACCGTCCGCCCGCTGGCCGGGTCGACCCGGAGGACCGCGTTGTGGTGGGCGTCGGCGACCCAGATGGCCTCCTGGGTGACGGCCATGCCGTGCGGCTCGACGCCGAGCTCGACGGTGCCCTCGAGCGCCCCGGTGGTCGCGTCCATGCGCCGCAGCGTCCCGTCGTCGTGGTTGGCGCTCCACACGGCGCCGCCCAGGGCCTCAAGGGCCAGCGGCTCCTCGCCGCCCCGCAGGGGCCGGCCCAGCAGCCGGTTGGCCGCCGGGTCGACCCGCCAGATGCGGCTCAGCGTCCCCTCGGCGGGGTCGGTGACCCAGACGGCGTTGGCGGTGGCGACCAGGCGGTTGCCGTTGCTCCGCATCGGCACGGGGATCACGGCGGTCACCGCCCGGCGGCGCGGGTCGACCCGGGCGACCCGGATCACCGGGTAGTTCCCCTCCGAGGTGATCCGCCGCCGCCCGTCGATCTGTCCACCGATCCACAGGTCGCCATGCCCGGCCACCAGCGTCCCGGGCGTGAACGGCAGCCGCACCGGGGCCCCGTCGCGCCGCCCCGTCGCCGGGTCGTAGCGGGCCAGGGTGTGGTCGCTCAGCACGACCCACAGCCCGCCGGGCTCGGCCAGCACGGCCCACGGCTCGGCGGGCAGGCCGATCCGCTGGGCCACCCGCTGGGCCGCCGGAAGGGTGGGCTCACCGGTCTCCCGGGGGCCCTGGCAGGCCACAAGCAGCGCCAGGGCCGTCACCAGCACAGGCACCCGCACCCCAACCGGCCTCCGCGTCGCCGTCCGTCGCATCTGGTACACCGGTAGCGACGGCGTCGTTCCCGCGGCTCCGACGGCCTGATAATGTACTAGTACATTCTAAGATATGTACTGGAGCGTATTCGCGCATGGACACTGACCGCTACCAGCGGACCGAGCGGACCCGGCTCCGGCGCCTGCCGGAGCGGGCGGCCTACGACCGGGCCACCGTGCACGCCATCCTCGACGAGGGCTTCATCTGCCACGTGGGGTTCGTGGTCGACGGCCACCCGTATGTGATCCCGACCGGCTACGCGCGGGTCGGCGAGACGGTGTACCTGCACGGATCCACCGGCAGCCGGCTCGGGCTGCGGCCCGGCATGGACGTCTGCGTCACCGTCACCCTGCTGGACGGGCTGGTGCTGGCCCGCTCGGCCTTCCACCACTCGATGAACTACCGGTCGGTGATGGCCATCGGACGCACCCGCCCGGTCACCGACCCCGAGGAGAAGGACGCGGCCCTGCGCGCGCTGGTGGAGCACATCGTGCCCGGGCGCAGCGACGCGGTCCGCGGCGGCGACCGTCGCGAGCTGGCCGCCACCGCCGTGCTGGCCATGCCGCTGGACGAGGTCTCGGCCAAGGTCCGCACCGGGCCGCCCAAGGACGACGAGCCCGACTACGCCCTGCCGATCTGGGCCGGGGTCCTCCCCCTGGCCCTCACGCCGGGCGAGCCCGCGCCCGACCCGGTCCTCGACCCGTCGATCCCGACCCCGGGCCACGTGGCCGCGTGGTCGCGGCCGGGCTCGTGACCCCGAGCGCCTGACAGATCAGCTCGGTCACCCCCGCGACCAGTCGCCGCCGCTGCGACCGCGGGCGGTGGGTCGCGGTCACCAGCACCCCGTGGAGGCCGTGGAGCAGGAAGTCGGTGGCCAGGGCGGGGTCGGCCACCGTGACCTCCCCGGTGGCCCGTCCGGCCTCGACCAGGTCGGCCATCACGGCCCTGGCCCTGGCGTAGGCGTCCGCCTCCCC
>DATABK010000875.1:0-3576 GCA_036259695.1 Actinomycetes bacterium
CTCGCCGCCGCCGGAGTGGGCGCCCAGGGCGGAGTCACCGGCGTGACCGGCGCCGGCCCCGGCGTCGCCGCCGCCAGCGAACCCGTCGACGACGTCGGGCCGTCCGACCGGTCCATGTTCGCCGACGAGCCGGTCACCGCCGAGCCGACCGGCTCAGCGTTCGCGACCGAGGACACCGGCCCCACCGACCGCTCCACCGTGGCGGGTGACCCGGCCCGCTTCGGCGCCGGCGACGCCGCCGCCACCCCGGCCTCGACCGGCACCGCCGGGTACGAGGGCGAGCCGGGAGGGGCCGGGCTGGCCGGGTACGAGGGCGAGCCGGGAGGAGCTGGAATGGCCGGAACTGGCGACACGGCGGGGCAGGACGTCCCGGCGACCTATACCGGTGAGGAGACCGAGGTGTCCGGGCGGCCCGAGTACGCGGAGCGGACCGAGGGAGGGGACCAGCCCCTCTACCAGGAGGAGCCGCAGCGGATGGACCGGCCGGGCGGTGGCGGGTCGCTGTTCACCGACGAGGAGCCGGAGCGGCTGGACCGCCCCGGCCCGCAGGAGCCGGGCGTCCAGCAGGGCGTCTACGACCAGGAGGCCGACCGGACCCGACGCCCGTCAGACGGCGTCTAGCTGGGCAGTCCCCTCACGACCCTTCCCCCGAGCTCCCTGCCTTGGCCGGGGTGGGGGTCCCCAGCAGTGCGAACAGGTGGCGGAGGTACCGCCGTTCGTCCGGGCCGGTGGGGGAGACGGTGGGGGCGGCTCGCTGGAGCTGGAAGTGGCCGACGTAGGCGGTGTAGGCGGCCAGGGCCCGGTGCCTGGCCGTGGCCCTGGGGAAGCCGAGGTCGGTGAAGACCTCGGTGAGGAACTGGACCCGGCGGCGGCTGACCCGTTCCAGGACCGGGGCGACCAGGGAGTTGCCGGCGTTGGCGTACAGGGCGACGCTGATCGCCCCGCCGACGTCGCCGCCGAAGGCCAGCTCGAACAGGTGGCGCAGGCGCTCGGCCGGGTCGGGGATCTCGCGGAGGTGGTCGATCACCTCGATGGTGTGCTCGCGCTCCCACAGCTCCAGGGCGGCGGCGATCAGGGCCTCGCGGTCGGCGAAGTGCCAGTAGAAGCTGCCCTTGGTGGTGCCGAGCCGGTCGGCCAGGGTCTCGACAACCACCGCGGCCAGCCCACCCTCGGCCAGGCTGGCCAGGGCGGCCCTGGCCCAGTCCTCCCGGCGCAGGCGGGGGCGCCTGCCGGATCGGGTCTTGTCCATTGCCATACGGTAGCGTATGGTCACCAACATACGCTGCCGTATGGTAGGAGGCCGCGAATGCATGTCCTGAACATCCACCAGCGCTGGCTGCCCGGGCCGCCGGAGCGGGTCGGGGCCCTGCTCGACGGGCTGGCCGGCCCCGGCGACCGCCTCTGGCCGAACGACCGCTGGCCGGCGATCCGGTTCGACCGGCCGCTCGGGCCCGGGGCCGACGGCGGCCACGGGCCGATCCGCTACCGGGTCGAGACGTACGACCCGGGTCGCCGGGTCAGCTTCCGGTTCACCGGCATGCCGGGCGTGGACGGCGGCCACCGCCTGGAGGTCGAGCCGGCCGGGCCCGGGGCGGCGGTGCTGCGGCACGTGGCCGAGGCCCGCTTCAGCGGCCGCTGGCTGGTCATCTGGCCGCTGGTGGTCAGGCCCCTGCACAACGCGCTGATCGAGGGCCTGCTCGACCGGGCCGAGCTGGCCGTCACCGGCACGGTGGCCGGCCCGGCCCGCTGGTCGCCCTGGGTCCGCCTGCTCCGCGGCCGTCTCCGTCGCCGCCGGGCCCGCGCCGCGGTCCTCGGCCCGGTGCGAACCGCTAGCCGCGCTCCGGGCGATTGAGGGTATGGCGCAGGGCCGGCTCCAGCTCGGGGAACTTGAACCGGTAGCCGGTCTCCAGCAGGCGGGCCGGGTGGGCGCGCTGGCTCACGAACAGGAACTCCTCGGCGGCCTCGCCGAGGACCAGCCGGGGGGCGAACTCCGGGACCGGCAGGAGGGCCGGGCGGCGCAGGACCCGGGCCAGGGTGGCGGTGAACTCGGCGTTGGTGACCGGGTTGGGGGCGACGTTGTTGACCGGGCCGTGGAGCTCGTCGTGGGTCAGGGCGTGGAGGTAGGCGCCGACGATGTCGTCGAGTGAGGTCCAGCTCAGCCACTGGCGGCCCGAGCCGATCCGGCCGCCGAGCCCCAGCCGGAAGATCAGCGCCTGCTTGGGCAGGCCGCCCCCGGACCTGTCCTGGACGGGGCCGGTGCGCATGTGCACGACCCGCAGCCCGGCCTCCCTGGCCGGGTCGGCGGCCGCCTCCCACTGCCGGCACACCTCGGCCAGGAACCCGCTCCCGCCGGTGCTCGACTCGGTCAGCAGCTCGTCGCCCCGGCTGCCGTAGAACCCGACCCCCGACGCGCACACCAGCACCCGGGGACCCCCCGACCGGCCGGCCAGGTCGGCCATGGTGCGGGCGACCAGGGCGGTGCCCTCCACGCGGCTCTCCAGGAGCTCGCGCTTGACCCTGGCGTTCCAGCGGAGCCGCTCGCCGAGGTTCTTGGCCGCCAGGTGGACGACCGCGTCGGCCTTGGCCAGGGCGTCGGCGTCGAGCCGGCCGGCCGTCGGGTCCCACTGGACCTGGTCGGCCGAGGTGGGCCGGGAGCGGGTCAGGCGCAGCACCTGATGGCCCTCGGCCTGCAGGCGCCGGGTCAGGGCCGTGCCGATCAGCCCGGACGCGCCGGTCACCGCCACCAGCATCCGTGGTCCTCCTTTACCTCGGCGTTGCATCGGGCGGCCGGAGCGCGCCCCGGTCGCCTTGCTCGCCGTTGGCCCCGGCGGCGCCGTTCCCGCCCGACAGGAGGTTGCGGGCCAGCTGGAGGCCGGCAACGCCCTGGCTGAGGGCGGCGGCCAGGGCCTCGGACAGTCCCTGGGCGCCGTTGAGGACGATCATCTGGTCGACGGCCCCGAACGGCTTGGCCGCGGCCTCCACGATCGCCGGCCACTTCTCGGCCAGCTGCTGGCCGATGACGGCGTCCTGGTTCTCGGCCAGGGCGTCGGCCCTGGCCTTGATCGCCTCGGCCTCGGCCATGCCCTTGGCCTGCACGGCCTCGCCCTCGGCCCGGCCCTTGGCCGCCGTCGCGGCCGCCTCGGCCTCGCCGATGAGCCGGGTCGACTCCGAGCGGGCGATGGCGTCGACCCGGACCCGCTCGGCCTCGGCGACCGCCTCCAGCCGTACCCGCTCGGCCGAGGCCTGGGCGTGCAGCTCGACCTCCTGGCGCTCGGCCTCGGCCCCGGCGATGCGGGCGTCGCGGGCCGCCTTGGCCAGGGTGACCGACTCGTACGCCTTGGCGTCGGCCGGCTTGCGGATGCTGGCCTGCAGGCGCTGCTCCTCGCGCTGGGCCTCCAGCTCGGCGACCTTGGTCTCCTCCACGACCACGTGCTGGCGGGCCGAGGCGTCGGCCAGCGGCCCGGCCTGCTGGGCCTGGGCCGAGGCCTTGTCGATCTCGGCCTGGTAGCCGGCCTGCTTGATCATGCTCTCGCGCCGGGCCTCGGCCTTGAGGGCGTCGGCGGCCTGCTCGGCCGT
>DATABK010000876.1:0-2300 GCA_036259695.1 Actinomycetes bacterium
AGCACGCCGGGCTCATCGACACCTTCGAGCAGGTCCTGTCGGCCGACACGGTCCACCAACTCAAGCCGGCTCCCGAGCCCTACCTGATGGCCGCCGACCGCCTCGGGGTGCCCATCGGCGAGGTCCGCCTGATCGCCGCCCATGCCTGGGACGTGGCCGGCGCCACCCGGGCCGGCTGCGCCACCGCCTTTGTCGCCCGCCCCGGCAAGGTCCTCGATCCCCTGGTCGAGCGGCCCGAGATCGTCGGCGCCGACCTGGCCGAGGTCGCCGCGGCCATCCTCACGGCTGACGCTCCAGGATCCGCTTGAGGTTGCGCAGGTCGCGGGAGATGGAGCGGCGTACGGCCCGCCCGAGGAGGGGCGCGGCCAGGGCGTAGAAGCGGCCGGCGTCGCCCTCGACCCGGACCGAGACCTCGGTGGTGCCGTTCCCGGCGTCGCGGTGCCCGTAGGTGACCCGCATCGGGAAGGGCGAGCGCACCGACCGCATCGCCAGCCGCTCGGCGGTCAGCTCGGTGATCTCGTTGACGTACTCGATCCGGCGGCCGAGGAAGCCGGCGACCCGCTCGACCTGGCTGCCCACCCCGACCGGCCCCGGCGTCAGCAGCCGGGCGCTGCGGATGCCGCCGATCCAGTCGGGGTCGTTGGCCGGGTCCCGCAGGTAGGCGGCGACCTGGTCCCGCGGGCGGTCGATGCTGTTGGTGGCGGTGACGTCGACGGCCATGGACGACTCCTTCAGCTCAGGGCCGCGGCCAGGCGGGGGAGGAACCGCGACCAGCCCTCGGCATGCAGGCGGCGGACCTCGGGGGCCAGGTCGCTGTGGACGAGGCGGACCAGGGTGCCGTCGGGGTGCGGCACCAGGTCGACGGTGACCGTGGACGACCCCGGCGGCACCGGGATGGCGCCGCTGTCCCATCCCCAGGTGAAGACGACCCGCCGGCCCGGGACGACCTCCAGGTAGCGGCCGCTGCACCATTCGCCGTCGGTGATCTCGAAGCGGAACTGGCCGCCGGGCCGGGGGTCGAGGTCGGCGTCGATGCCGATCCAGCGCACCAGCAGCTCGGGCCGGACGAACCAGCGGAACACCTCCTCGGGCGGCGCCAGCACCAGGGCCTCGCAGGTGAGTGGCTCCGACGGCCCTCCCGCGTCCGGGCCGGTCACGGGCCGCCACCAGCCGGTCCCCGCTCCTGATGGTCCCGCTCGGCCGCGATGGCCTCCGACAGCCGGCCCAGCCGCGGCCCCCAGAACCGCTCCAGCGCCGTGCGGACCTCGGCCATTCGCTCGGTGTCGACCCGGTAGAGACGCTGACTGCCGTCGGCCCGCACCCGGACCAGGCCGGCGTCACGGAGCACCTTGAGGTGCTGGGAGGTGGCCGGCCGCGTGGTCCCGACCGCCTCGGCGATCTCCGAGGACGACCGCTCGGCGTCCCACACCAGCTCCAGCATCGCCCGCCGGGCCGGGCTGGCCAGCGCCCGCAGGGTCGCGTCCATCGATTAAGCGTAGATGCAATTAAGAGAGCATGCAATTCGGCGCTCGGGCGGTTGGGACGGCGACTGGCTCAAGCCGGTCGGCTCGGCGAAGATCCCACGCGGATGGAGGAGGTCGCATGGCAACCCATGAGCTGCGGGTGGACCGCTCGGTCCCCGTGCGCCAGGACCCGGGGCGTTGTCACAACCGGTGGCATCCCGACATCCCGCCGGCGCTGTCGTGCCGTCCGGGTGACGACGTGGTGCTGACGACCCGGGACGCCGTGGACGGGCAGTTCACCATGGCCTCGACCCACCAGGACGTCCCCCGGGCTGACCGCAGCATCGTCTGCCCGATGACCGGGCCGGTCCGGGTCGAGGGGGCGGAGGCGGGGGACCTGCTGGTGGTGGACATCCTGGACGTGCGGACGTCCGGGTTCGGCTACACGGCCCAGATCCCCGGGCTCGGGTTCCTGCGCGAGGAGTTCCCGGAGCCGTTCCTGGTGCGGTGGGAGATCGCCGACGGGTGGGCGACCTCGCCCGACCTGCCCGGGGTCCGCATCCCCGGGGCGCCGTTCATGGGCACCATGGGGGTCGCTCCCTCCCGGGCGCTGCTGGAGCGGATCACGGCCCGGGAACGCGCGCTCGCCGAGCGCGGCGACGAGGTGGCGCTGCCCGAGCCCAAGGGCGCGGTCCCCGACGACGAGCCGATCGCATGGGAGGGGCTCCGGACCAAGCCGCCTCGGGAGAACGGCGGCAACCTGGACGTGAAGCAGCTGGTCGCGGGGTCGCGGGTGCTGCTCCCGGTCTGGGTCGACGGGGCCCTGTTCTCGGCCGG
>DATABK010000877.1:0-3942 GCA_036259695.1 Actinomycetes bacterium
CATGGATCGAGGCTGCGGGTGGGCTAGGGAATCACCAGCGGCCGGGGCGGGTTCACCTGGGCAAGGAGGCGGCACCGCCCCGGCGACTGCAAGAGGGGTCTCCCGTGGACCTTGAGGGTTTTGAGGCGGCGACCGTTCCGCACATGAACGCGCTGTACGACGCCGCCCTGCGGCTGGCCGGGGACCAGGCGACCGCCCAGGACCTGACCCAGGAGACCTACCTGCGGGCCCTGCGGTCCTTCGGCACCTTCACGCCGGGGACCAACAGCCGGGCCTGGCTGCTGCGCATCCAGTACAACCTGTTCTGCACCCAGTACCGGCGGGGGCGGCGCCTGCCGCTGGTCTGGCTGGACGAGGGCGAGGCCGACCCGGCGCTCGACCTGCCGAGCGGCGAGCCCGGCCCCGAGGAGCAGACCGTCCGCGAGCTGGACCGGGAGGCGGTCCGGCGGGCGATCGCCCGGCTCCCCGAGGACTTCCGCATGGCCGTCACCCTGGTCGACATCGACGGCCTGACCTGCGCCGAGGCGGCCACCGTCATGGGCGTGCCCCGGGGCACGATCCTGTCCCGCCTCCACCGGGCCCGGCGGCGCCTGGAGGCGATGCTCCTCCCCGAGCTTGGAAGGGTGCAGGCAGATGACCTGTGAGGACTTCCAGCTCCGGCTCACCGCCTACAGCCTGGGCGAGCTCGAGGAGGGGGAGGTGCCGGCGGCCCGCGACCACGTCGCCGCCTGCGACACCTGCGCCGCCCGGGTCCTGCTCGACCGCCAGCTGACGGCGCTGGTGCGGGCCACGGCGGTGCCGGCCCCGCCCGAGACGCGGGAGGCCGTTCTGGCCGCCGTCCGGGCCGAGGCCTCCCCTCGCCGGCCGGCCCGGCGTCGGCACTGGGTCGCCCTGGCCGCGGCCCTGCTGGCGGCGGCGTCCGTGCTCGCCGTCGCCCTGCTGGTGGTGCCGGCCCCCGACCCGGGCAGCCCGCTGTCGGCGGCCTGGAGCTCCTACCACGCCCGGGGCGAGGACGGCCTCGGCACCCCCACCGAGGCCGAGGCCGAGCGGCTGTTCGCCGTCCTCGGCCCCGACTCCCGCACCCCCGACCTGGCCGCCTTCGGCCTGGCCAAGGCCGGCTGGGAGGGCCGCGACCTGGCCGGGCACCTGGCCGCGGTGGCCGAGTACCGCGACGCCGAGGGCGGCCGGGTCACCCTCATGCGCTGGCGGGGCGACCTGCCCCGGGTGGCCAAGGGCACCCAGGGCGGCGAGCTGGCCGCCTACACCTGGGGCCGGCACACCAGCTACTGGTGGGAGGCCGACGGCGTCGTCTGGTGCCTGGTCGGGACGATCGAGCAGCAGCGGCTGTACGAGATCGCCGAGCATCTGGGCGGGGAATCGCCGGCCCCCGCCGTGGGTTAGGGTCCTGAGGCCGCGACCGCGGCCCGGCCGGGCTCGGGAGGACGGGATGCGACGAGGGGCGATGGTCATCGGGGTGCTGGTCGGGGTGCTGGCCCTTGGCGCCGCCGGCTGCGGCGGCGACGACGACGGTCGCGGGAACGCCAGCGCGACCACCGCCGCCCCCGAGACCACCAGCGCCCCCGGGACCAGTGCGGCCGAGAACGAGGTCAAGCTCACCGCCTCCGGCTTCGCCTGGGACAAGACGGACCTCGAGATGGCGGCCGGCAGCGAGGTCAAGGTCGAGGTGACCAACGACGACTCGGCGCCGCACAGCTTCACCTTCGAGGAGGCCTCGGTCGACCAGACCGTGGACGGCGGCGAGGACGCCACCGTCACCTTCACCGCCCCGGACGCCGGCGAGTACCAGTTCCGCTGCAAGTTCCACGCGTCGATGACGGGCACGGTCACCGTCACCTGAACACCTCAACGGTTTTCGTGCTCTAGGAATGCGGGGTCGCGGCCCGGTGTTGTTCAGGGTGTCGCACCCCTTTCACCTGGAGAATGCATGCCTGAGCTCTCGACCGATACCCTCCCCCTCCTGCCCCTGACCAGTGGGGTCGTGCTGCCGGGGATGGTCGTCACCGCCACCCTGGAGACACCCGAGTCGCGCTCGGCCTCCAGCGCCGCCGGCGACACCGGCGGCCACCTGCTGCTCGTGCCGAAGGTCGACGGCCGCTACGCCACCATCGGCACCGTCGCCAAGATCGAGAACGCCGGCGAGCTGCCCAACGGCCAGCTGGCGATCGTCGTGCGCGGCCTGCACCGGGCCCGCATCGGGGCCGGCGTGGCCGGCACCGGGACCGCCACCTGGGTCGAGGTCGAGCCGGTCGACGACCCGCCGGCCACCGACCGGGCCCGGCAGCTGGCCCGCGAGTACCGCGCCGTGGTCGAGAACATCCTCGAGGCCCGCGGCGCCGCCGAGGTCGCCGAGCTGCTCCGGGGCATGACCGACCCCGGCCAGATCGCCGACACCGCCGTCTACTCCCCCGACCTGTCCTTCGAGCAGAAGGTCGAGATCCTGGAGACCGTCGACGTCGAGGCCCGCCTGGAGAAGGTGCTGGCCTGGGCGCGCGACACCCTGGCCGAGGTGACCGTCAAGGACCAGATCCGCAAGGACGTCTCCGAGGGGATGGAGAAGAGCCAGCGCGAGTTCATCCTGCGCCAGCAGCTCGCCGCCATCCGCAAGGAGCTCGGCGAGGGCGAGGACGGCGACAGCCCGGTCGACGCCTACCGCGAGAAGGCGGAGTCCGGCAAGATGCCCGAGGCCGTCCGCACCGCCGTCGAGCGGGAGATCTCCCGCCTCGAGCGGACCAGCGAGCAGAGCCCTGAGCACGGCTGGATCCGGACCTGGCTCGACACCATGACCGAGCTCCCCTGGGGCGAGAAGTCCGAGGACGCCCTCGACATCGCCGAGGCCCGCCGGGTCCTGGACGCCGACCACACCGGCCTCGAGGACGTGAAGGACCGCATCCTCGAGTACCTGGCCGTGCGCAAGCTCCGCCGCGAGCGGGGCCTGGCCGACCAGGGCGGCCGCGGCGCCGGCGCGATCATCGCGCTGGTCGGCCCGCCGGGGGTCGGCAAGACCTCCCTCGGCGAGTCGGTGGCCCGGGCCATGGGCCGCAGGTTCGTCCGGGTCGCCCTCGGCGGCGTCCGTGACGAGGCCGAGATCCGCGGGCACCGGCGCACCTACGTGGGCGCCCAGCCGGGCCGGATCGCCAGGGCGATCAAGGAGGCCGGGACCATGAACCCGGTGTTCCTGCTCGACGAGGTCGACAAGGTCGGCGCCGACTGGCGCGGCGACCCCTCCTCGGCCCTGCTCGAGGTGCTCGACCCGGCCCAGAACCACTCCTTCCGCGACCACTACCTCGAGGTCGAGCTCGACCTGTCGGACGTGCTGTTCATCGCCACGGCCAACGTGGTCGAGACGATTCCGGGCCCGCTGCTCGACCGCATGGAGGTCGTCCGCCTGGACGGCTACACCGAGGACGAGAAGCTGGCCATCGCCCGTGACCACCTGCTCAAGCGGCAGCTGGAGCAGACCGGGCTGCGGGGCGACGAGGTGATCGTCACCGAGGCTGCCCTGCGGACCGTGGTCGGCGACTACACCCGCGAGGCCGGGGTCCGGAACCTGGAGCGCGAGATCAGCAAGCTGCTGCGCAAGGCGGCGACCAGGATCGCCGCCGGTGGGACTCCCACCCCGCTGGTCGTCGACGCCGGCGACGTCCGCGGCTTCCTGGGACGCCAGAAGTTCTTCTTCGAGGCGGCCGAGCGGACCGCCGTCCCCGGGGTCGCGACCGGCCTGGCCGTGACCGGCACCGGCGGTGACGTGCTGTTCATCGAGGCCAGCGTGATGGACGGCGAGCCCGGGCTGACCCTGACCGGCCAGCTCGGGGACGTCATGAAGGAGTCGGCGTCGATCGCCCTCTCCTACGTCCGCGCCCACGCCGGCGAGCTGGGCATCGAAGGCGACGTGGCCGGGCGCCGGTACCACGTCCACGTCCC
>DATABK010000878.1:0-4888 GCA_036259695.1 Actinomycetes bacterium
GGCCCTGCGCGCGCTGGTGGAGCACATCGTGCCCGGGCGCAGCGACGAGGTCCGAGGGGGCGACCGCCGCGAGCTGGCCGCCACCGCCGTGCTGGCCCTGCCGCTGGACGAGGTCTCGGCCAAGGTTCGCACCGGCCCGCCCAAGGACGACGAGCCCGACTACGCCCTGCCGATCTGGGCCGGCGTCCTCCCCCTGGCCCTCACGCCGAGCGAGCCCGCGCCCGCCCCGGTCCTCGACCCGTCGATCCCGACCCCGGGCCACGTGGCCTCGTGGTCGCGGCCGGGCTCGTGACCCCCAGCGCCTGACAGATCAGCTCGGTCACCCCCGCGACCAGTCGCCGGCGCTGCGAGCGTGGGCGGTGGGTCGCGGCGACCAGCACCCCGTGGAGGCCGTGGAGCAGGAAGTCGGTGGCCAGGGCGGGGTCGGCCACCGTGAGCTCCCCGGAGGCCCGTCCGGACTCGACCACGTCGGCCATCACCGCCCTGGCCCTGGCGAAGGCGTCCACCTCCCCGAACCCGGCCTCGTGGAACAGCACGTGGTGCAGGGCGTGGTTGGCCCGCGCGAAGTCGTACGACGCGGCCACCAGCCGCTCCACCCGCTCGGCGGTGCCGGCGCGAGGGCGTCCCTCGGGTGGCGGGTCGCCCAGCATGGCCGCGAAGCGCTCGAAGTACCGCGCCCGCAGCCCGGCCAGGAGCTCGGTCTTGGACTCGAAGTAGAGGTACACGGTGCCCTTGGCCACCGCCGCCGCCTCGGCCACGTCGGCCATGGTGGCGGCGGCCAGCCCCCGCCCGACCAGCACCCGCTCCGCCGCGTCCAGGATCTGCTCCCGCCGCACGTCAGCCGGCTGCCGCCGCGGCCCCCGGGCCCTCGTCCCGGGTTGGGAAGCGGCAGGAGCGGCCGGCCGGGAGGTCGGTCTGGTGGTCACCACCGGAGCCTATCACTCTTGACGACTGACCGTCAGTCAGTAGACTGACCCGCGGTCAGTAGCCAGCGGAGGGGACGGCGACATGCAGGAAGAGCACCGCTCGGACCACGAGCACGACGAGCAGCACGCGGGCTCCGGCTCCACGGCGAACGCCGCCTCGCCGGCCGGCCGCCATCGCCACCATGCGCACGGGGGCGAGTTCGAGGGGCTGTTTGGGCTGCTCGGTGGGTTGGTGATGTCGGTCGGGCGGGGGCGGAGTGCGCGGCTGGTGGCCGAGCTGGCCGGGGTGGGGCCGGGGGACCGGGTGGTCGACGTCGGGTCTGGTCCGGGGCGGTTTCTCCGGGAGGCCGCGGAGCGGGGGGCTGAGGCGGTGGGGGTCGAGCCGTCGGGGCAGATGCGGCGGGTGGCGGGGTGGCGGACGCCGGCGTCGTTGCGGGAATCGGTTCGGGTGGTGGACGGAACGGCGGAGCGGCTGCCGCTCGGAGACGGGACGGCGACGGTGGTGTGGGCGGTGGCCTCGCTCCACCACTGGGTCGATCCGGAGGCTGGGCTGACCGAGGCCTACCGCGTGCTCCGGCCGGGTGGGCGGCTGCTGATCGCCGAGCGCCTGGCCCGGCCGCGAGGCCTGTTCAAGAGTCACGCGATGACCTGGGAACGAGGCCAGGAGCTGGTCGCTCAGGCGGAGCGGGCCGGCTTCGCCGACGTGACGGCCGGTCGCCACGCCGTCGGCCGCGGCCAGGTCCTGGCCGTCCAGGCCCGCCGGCCCACGGACGGGTCGTAGCGCGACCCGAAGGACCGACCGTCGTCGCCTCGGCCCCGGCCACCGCAACTGCGGAAGCTCCCGGTGGGTCAGGCGAACCCGGCGCGTCACACCTCCGGAGGGGCTGGCGGAGGTCGACCCCGGCGACCCCCGAGGAAGGCGGCCAGCCCTCGAGGGCGCCGGAGGTACTGGGCCTAGGTCAAGCGTCCGGAGCGCCCGCGCCATCTGGCGGGGGAGCGGCGGTGGCGCTGTGGCCGGTGGCGCCGATGGGTTGGTGTTGGCCGGGGATGCGGCCCAGGACCTCATCCACGTCGGTGCCGTCCACCGTCTCCCGCTCCAGCAGGAGGTCGGTGAGGCGGTCCAGGGCGTCGCGGTGCTCGACCAGCAGGTCGGAGGCGCGCTGCTCGGCCTCGCGCAGCAGCTTGCCGACCTCCTCATCCACCACCCGCTGGGTCGCCTCGGCATACGGGCGGCTGCGGACCTCCTCACCGCCCAGGTACATGGGGCTGCCCGAGGCGAACCCGACCGGGCCCAGGACCGGGCTCATGCCGAACTCCCGCACCATCCGGGTCGCCAGGTCGGTCGCCCCGGCCAGGTCGTTGGAGGCGCCGGTCGAGGTCTCCCCGAACACCAGCTGCTCGGCCACCCGGCCACCCATGCGGATGGCCAGGCTGTCCTTGAGGTAGCCCTCGGTGTAGAGGTGGCGCTCGTCGATCGGGAGCTGCTCGGTCACCCCCAGCGCCTGTCCGGCGGGCAGGATGGTCACCTTGGCCACCGGATCCCCATGCTCGCTGACGGCCGCGACCAGGGCATGACCCGACTCGTGGACGGCCACGGCCCGCTTCTCATCCGGCAACAGTGCATTGGAGGAGTCGCGGCGCCCGAGCAGGATCCGGTCCCGGGCCTCGGAGAAGTCGACCGCCGAGATGACGTCGCGGCCGGCCCGGACGGCGAAGATGGCCGCCTCGTTGACCAGGTTGGCCAGATCGGCCCCCGAGAACCCCGGGGTCCCCCGAGCCACCACGTCCAGGTCCACGTCGGGGCCGAGCTGCTTGCCCCGGGCATGGACCTGGAGGATGGCCCGGCGCTCTTTCTGGGTGGGCAGGGGGATGACCACCTGGCGGTCGAACCGTCCCGGGCGGAGCAGGGCCGGGTCCAGGGTCTCGGGGCGGTTGGTGGCGGCCATGACCACCACCCCGGTGGCCGGGTCGAACCCGTCCATCTCGGCCAGCATCTGGTTCAGGGTCTGGTCGCGTTCGTCGTTGGAGACCAGCTGGCCCCCCCGGCGCTGGCCGATGGCGTCGATCTCATCGATGAACACGATCGAGGGAGCCCGCTTGCGGGCCTCCATAAAGAGGTCCCGGACCCGGGCCGCCCCGACCCCGACGAACATCTCCACGAAGCTGCTGCCGGTGACCGAGATGAACGGCACATGGGCCTCCCCGGCCACCGCCCGGGCCAACAGGGTCTTGCCCGTGCCCGGGGGGCCGACCATGAGCACCCCCTTGGGGCCGACGGCTCCGGCCCGCCGGTAGCGGTCCGGGTTCTTGAGGAAGTCGACCACCTCGGTGACCTCCCGCTTGGCCCCCTCATAGCCGGCCACATCCCCAAAGGTCGTATCCGGCCGCTCGGCGTCGAACACCCGCGCCCGCGACCGGCCGATCCCCCCCATCCCCGCCAACTGCCGGCGCGCCGACCGGCCCAGGTAGACGAACAGGGCGATGAAGACCAGCAGCGGCAGCAGGCTGAGCAGCACCGACCCCAGCGAGGTGCGCGGCCCGACCGCCTTCACCTCGACGTCGTTCTCGTTCAGGAGGCGGGTGAACTCGTCGTCCTGGAGGTTGGTCGGATAGGAGGACTCGAACCGGGTCCCGTCCTTGAGCCTGCCCTCGATGTGACCGTCGGAGCCGATCTCGACCGACTGCACCTGGCCGGCGGCGATCTTGTCCTTGAGCGCGGGCGCGTAGGTGAGGTCGGTGACCCGCCCCTCCTCCATCTGGTTTGGAACCAGCAGCAGGACCAGGCTCAGCAGCAGCCCGATGGGCAGCAGCCAGCTCCGCCAGCGCGGCGGGGGCGGTGGGGCCGGGCTGGGCGGACGGTCAGGTGGCGGGCCCGACTTCGCCTTGTTGCTGGAATGGCGTTGCATCGTTGGTGGGCTCCTCCGCATGCGCGGGCTGTAGCAACCCACGGTAGCGTCGCTTGCCCACAAAGGTGGGAACAACCTATCCGGCGTAGGGAACCCGCCGGTCGGCGGCCACGTCGGCCAGCCGCGCGTTCTTCTGGTCGCGCTCGGACAGGATCGGCTCCTCGTCCGGCCAGCTGATCCCCAGGTCGGGGTCGTTCCAGAGGATGCCCAGCTCGTCGCTGCCGTCGTACTCCCCGGTGACCAGGTAGGTCATGATCACGTCGTCGTGGGCGTAGAAGCCGTGGGCGACGCCCTCGGGGATGTAGATGGCCAGGTCCTCGCCGCCGCCCTGCTGGAGGGTGGTGTGCTTGCCCTCGGTGGGCGAGCCGATGCGGGTGTCGACCAGGACCGTGGTGACCTTGCCCTGCTGGACGAACCACAGGTCGGCCTGGCGGCGGTGGTAGTGGAGGCCGCGCAGGACCTTGGCCTTGGAGTCCGACCGGTTGCCCTGCACCATCGGGGCGGCGAAGGGCAGCCATGAGCTGCGGTAGGTCTCGAGGAACCGACCGCGCTCGTCGGTGTGGACCTCTGGGCGAATCAGCCAGACGCCTGGGATCTCAGCCGATTCGACGACGTCTGCCATTGCCTGCCCCCCTCCTCCCCCCGGATGGTGCACGTCGAGTGAGGCTACCGGGGGTGCCCGGTGTGCGCAAAGCGTGACGGCGGAGCCGCCCGCCTCTTAGACTACCGAGCCATGGGATCGTTCGAGCGTTTCAAGACGAAAACTCATTTGAACTCACTCAAGCGGCTCGTCGGGGTCACCGCGCTGGCCGCGCTGGCCGTGAAGCTGCTGACCGTCGCCCTGGCCACCGCCGCCGGCGGCGGCACCCCGCTCGACCTGCTGGCCCGCGTCCCGGCCAGCGTGGCCGACCTGGGCGCGGCCCTGCTGGTGTTCGAGGTGCTGCGTGCGCGGCGGCCGCTGCAGCTGGCCGCCCGGTCGGCGATCCTGGTCGCGGTCAGCCCGGTGCTGTTCGTCGCCTCCGGGATCCACGGCGACAAGGTCGGGGTGGCCGTGGC
>DATABK010000879.1:0-4751 GCA_036259695.1 Actinomycetes bacterium
CTCGGACGCCTGGGCCTCGGAGGCCGCCGACCGGCGACCCCGGGCCGGCGTCGACGACGGCACGAACTCGACACCCTGGGCCTTGGCGATGATCGCGCCGATCAGGTCGGCCTTGCGGAGTCGCTGGAAGCCCTGGACACCCATGGACGAGGCGATCGCCTGCAGCTCGGGCAGGACCTTTCCCTCGAGGATGCCGCGTTCGGTAGTTGCCATGTTCACCTTCCCTGGTTCACCTCAATGTGAGGTGGCGACGTGCCGGCTGGAGGAGCCGGGGACCGTCGGTCGCCACCCGGTTGCCGGGTTCTTGAGATAGAGGGGTGCCTACCGGTGAGGCACCGCGGGGAGAAACTCGCGTTCGCTCCTAATCCTGTTCCCGTCGACGGGGCCGGGCGGCGCGGCACGAACCGCACACCGCCAGAGGCTGGCGTCCGATCACGTGACCCGGTCGACTGCTCGAACGGAACTGGTGGTTGCCACCGCTGGCCAGCCTCGCCGGGATCGCCGAAATCGCCGAAGAATGAGCCGATAAGGCGGGGGCGTCGACTGAATTGGCCAGCGACTGAGACGTGCACATTGTACGAGCCTAGGCCGACGTAGCGCAACCGGCCTCACTCCTCCATCAGCACGCGGACGTCGCCCTCCTTGTCCAGCAGGGAGAAGCCGGTCATCTCGCCCTGGCGCTGGAACACGATCGACACCCTGGAGTCACCCACCCGGAGGTCGTGGAGCTCGACCGTGTTGAGCCAGCCGGGCAGGAGCGGCTTGTTCACGTTGATGGTGTTGGCGGCGGCGTCGGCCGAGATCCCGAGCATCGCCTGGAGCAGCAGGAACGGCGCCCCGGCGGCCCACGCCTGGGGCGAGCAGGCGACCGGGTAGGCCACCGGCCGGTTCGGGGAGCGCCGGGTGAAGCCGCAGAACAGCTCGGGCAGGCGCATGTCGTCGACGGTCACGGCCATCTCGAACATGGCCGTGGCCAGCCGGTTGGTGGCCTTGCCGAAGCCGTAGCGCTTCAGCCCGGCCCCGATGATGGCGTTGTCGTGCGGCCAGATGGAGCCGTTGTGGTAGCTCATCGGGTTGTAGGCGGCGGCCGACTTGGACAGGGTCCGGACCCCCCAGCCGGAGAACATGTCCGGAGCCAGCAGCCGCCTGGCCATGGGCCCGGCCTTGTCCGGGTCGATGATGCCGCAGTACAGCCCGTGGGCCGGGTTGGAGGAGATGGGCGCCACCTGGCGCTTCTCGCCGTCAAGGGCCATGGCGTAGAACTGCTCGGAGGAGACCCAGAAGGCCTCGTTGAAGGCGGTCTTCAGATCGGCCGCCTCCTGGCGCAGGGTGGCCGCCCTGGGGGCGTTGCCGAGGGCCTCGAACACCTCGGCCATGCGCAGCTTGGCCAGGTAGACGTACGCCTGGACCTCGGCCAGGGCGATCGGCCCCTCGGCCAGCTTGCCGTCGACGTGGCCGACCGAGTCGTGGGAGTCCTTCCAGCCCTGGTTGGCCAGCCCGCGGGGGCTGGAGCGCTGGTACTCGAGGAAGCCGTCGCCGTCGGTGTCGCCGTAGTCGGCGATCCAGGCCAGGGCCCGCTCCACGTTGGGCAGCAGCCGTCGGCAGAAGTTCAGATCTCCGGTCCAGCGGTAGTAGGTGCCGAGCAGCAGCAGCCACAGCGGGGTCGAGTCGATCGAGCCGTAGTAGGGGGTGTGGGGGATGATCCCGGCCCCGGCCAGCTCTCCCTGGCGCAGCTCGTGCAGGATCTTGCCCGGCTGGGCGTCGCGCCACTCGTCGACCTCGTCGGCCTGGAAGGCGGCCAGCACCTCCAGGGTGGTCCGGGTCAGGTCGGGGTTGATCATCAGGGTCTGGTGGCAGGTGAGCAGGGCGTCGCGGCCGAAGGGGGCCACGAACCAGGGGATCCCGGCCGCCACCAGGCTGCCGTGCGGGGTCGGGGTGAGCAGCGCCCGCAGATCCCGCAGGCCCCGCGAGAGCAGCGAGTTGTAGAGCTCGTTGTCGGTCCAGACCCGGGTGCAGGACCGCTCCCAGGCCTCATAGGAGCGGCGCAGGTCGTGCATGACCACGTCGAAGGAGCGGTCGGGGGCGCTGGACCCGGCCGCCCTCGGCTCGACGGAGAGGGCGATCAGCTCGGTCTGGGTCGGCTCCAGCCGCAGCTCCCAGGAGGCCACCACCTGCTCGTCCTCGACGGTGACCTCGGTCGGCTCGAGCTCGAAGGCGATGCGGGTCTCGCGGAAGACCCCGTCGTCGCCGGCGTAGGCGAAGACCGCCGAGCGCTGGTCGGCCTTGGGGCGGGCGAGCCGCCCCCGGGTCGCCCGCTTGAGGCCTCTGACCTCGAAGATGTCGGCGAAGTCGGTGCCGAAGGTCAACTTGACGGTGAGGGTGACGGCGTTGGCGTTGTAGTTCTTGATCCGGATGCGCTCGTACAGGCGGCCCTCGATCACCCGGGTCCGGCGGAAGTTGACCGTCCCCTGGACGTGGGCGACCGTGCCGTCCTCCTCCAGCAGGTCCTGGTTGGCCAGGTCGACATGGCTGGCGAAGGCCCGGTCGGCCGAGGTCGACAGCAGCAGGGGCGCGTGCCCGTTGACCTCCAGCCGGAAGTCGGACAGGTAGCGGGTGTCCCGCCAGTAGAAGCCGGCGCCGGTGGCCTGCTCGGCGTCGAGGTTCCCCTCGGCGTCGGCGCACAGGAACATGTCGCCTTCCTTGGTCGACCAGAGGCGCTCGGTGCGGGCGTGCATGACGGCCACGACGCCCTTGACCAGCACGCGGTTGACCGAGGCGTCGGCCAGCACGAACTCCTCGCCGGCGGGCGAGGTCAGCTTGTCGGGCACGGGAGTCTCCGCGTTCATGGCTGCGGACAGAGAGCGGCTGCCTGATCCTTCGGCGGTCAGCCACGAGACTTGAGCCGCAGTGTACCCCGGTGGCTAGTCGCCGAGGGCGCCGGTCGGGGCCAGCTCGAGCTGGCGGATCCGCCAGCCCTCGGCGCCGATGCTGGCCAGGGACTCCTCGGCGTCGGCCAGGGCGCCCGGGGCGGCCGGGCGGGGGCACAGGACCACCAGGGACGGGCCGGCCCCGGACACGAAGGCGGCGTGGCCGGCCGCCCGCAGCTGCTCCAGCAGCTTGGCCCCTTCCCGGGTCCCGGCCAGGCGCTGGGGCTGGTGGAGGAGGTCCTCGGTGGCCGGCAGGAGCAGCTCGGCGTCGCCGGCCAGGGCCAGGGGCAGCATGGCCGAGCGGGCGCCGGTGTGGGCGGCGACCGCGAACGGCACCCGCTCGGGCAGCAGCCGCCGGGCCTCGCTGGTCGCCATCGCCTCGGGCGCGACCAGGGCCAGGGCGACTAGGTCGGGGTGGAGGGGGAGGGGCCGCCAGCGGGGCCGGCCGTCCTCCACCCAGGCCAGGGTGGCCCCGCCGTGCAGGCAGGGGGTGGCGTTGTCGGGGTGGCCCTCGAGCTCGCAGGCCAGGGCCAGCAGCTCGGCCTCGGGGAGGTCGGGGGCGACCAGCCGCCGGGCCGCGACCAGGCCGAGGACCACGGCGGCGGCGCTGGACCCGAACCCGCGGCCCAGCGGGAAACCCTTGACCAGCGTCAGGTGCAGCGGCGGCAGGGGCACCCCGGCCGCCTCGGCCAGGCGGCGCATGGCCACCCGGACCAGGTTGTCGGGCCCGGTCGGGAGCAGCTCGGCCTGCTCGCCGCTCAGCTGGGTGCCGTCGGCCGGGGCCGGTCGGACCTCCAGCTCGTCCCACCAGTCGAGGGCGACCCCGGCCGCGTCGAACGCCGGCCCCAGGTTGGCGCTGGTCGCCGGCGCCCGCACGCGGAGAGGCTGGTCCATGCCCGGAGCCTACCCGTCTGTGCTCAGCCGGTGCGCAGCGGCTTCTCCTTGAGCAGCAGGGCGACCACGAAGGCGACGACCAGGAACGGCACCCCGACCAGGAACACGTCGTCGAGGGCGTTGGTGAAGGCGCCGAGGACGATGCTCCTGACCGGCTCGGCGAGCTGCTGGATGGCCTGGACGTCGTTGGCCTCGACCCGGACCCCGCCGGCGCCGGGCTGGATGCCGGCCCCGGCCAGCTGCTCGGACAGGTAGTGGGCGAGCCGGCTGGACAGCACGGCCCCGAACACGGCCGCCCCGACCGAGCCCCCCATCTGCCGGAAGAAGGTGATGGAGCTGGTGGCGGCGCCCATGTCCCGGTGCTCGACCGAGTTCTGCACGGCGGTGACGATCGTCTGCATGGTGAACCCGAGGCCGGCCCCGAACAGGTACTCGTAGATCGCCAGCTGCCAGAACGGCGTGGCCACGTCAAGGCGCGACAGGGCCAGCAGCCCGATGGTCATGATCACCGCCCCGATCACCGGGAAGATCTTGTAGCGGCCGGTGCGGCTGATCAGCTGGCCGGAGGTGATCGAGGTCGAGAAGATCCCGACGATCGCCGGCAGCAGGGCCAGCCCGGACTCGGTGGGCGAGAAGCCCTTGACCGCCTGCAGGTACACGGGCAGGAAGATGATCGTCCCGAACATGGCGATGCCGGCCAGGAAGGCGAAGGCGTTGCCGACGCTGAACACCTGGTTGCGGAACAGCCGCAGGGGGATGATCGGCTCGGCGGCCCGCCGCTCGATGAGGATGAACGCCGCCGTCAGGACGGCCGTGCCGGCCACCAGGGCCATGGCCCCGGCCTCGGTCCAGCCGTAGGAGTTGCCCCGCCAGTCCAGGTACAGCAGCAGGCAGGTGACGGCGCCGACAATCGCGGCCGCGCCCAGGTAG
>DATABK010000880.1:0-1591 GCA_036259695.1 Actinomycetes bacterium
GAACATCCAGCGGACCCTCAAGGGCGAGCCCCGGACCGGGTTCGAGTACAAGGACAAGGGGATCATGGCCACCATCGGCCGCAACGCCGCCGTGACCGAGCTGCCCAGCGGGGCCAGGTTCAAGGGCGCGCTCGCCTGGTACATGTGGCTGGCCCTGCAGCTGGCCTACATCATCGGCTTCCGCAGCCGGGTGGCGGTGCTGGTCAACTGGATCTGGAGCTACTTCACCTACGACCGCCACGCTCGCATCATCGTGGCCGTGGAGCCCCAGCGCCGGCCCGTCCTGGCCGCGCCACCGGCCGCGGCGCCCGCGCCCGCCCAGGCCGCCGAGGCGGCCAGGGACCGGCCGGTGGTCGGCTAGACCGCCCGCGCCTGCCGTGATCAGACGGCGGGCCGCTCCCGGTCCAGGCGCCGGCCGAGCCCGCGCAGGTCGAAGGCGGCGAACAGCTCGGTGAAGCCGTAGAAGATGGCGTAGATCCCGACCAGGTTCACGAACACGAACAGCGACCGGCCCGGGTAGCCGGCCGCCCACATGCCCAGCAGCAGCTCCAGGATCCCCAGGATCAGCCCCAGCCACCAGTAGGGCCGGCCGTGGTTGGAGAGGGCGGTGACGATGTCGACGATGCCCGTGAAGACCAGGAACCAGGCCAGCACGACCGAGACCACGACCAGCGTGCGGCCCGGCCAGACGGAGGCGATGATCCCGCCGGACAGGATGGCGATGCCGTCACCGATTTCCAGTGTGGAGCGTCCTGGCCCGCGCTTCCCGACAACACCATAGACCATCAGCGGAGCAAGCACACCTAATGGAGCCGATCAGGACGAACGCGGCCCGCGAGGGACGTACGGCTCAGATCGGGATGCCGTCCAGGACCGAGCCGTGCACGATGGCCAGCGGGGAGCCCTCGGCCTGGGCGCCGCCGGCGTCCTTGCGGTCGCCCCGAGCGCTCCCCAGCCGAGTGCCTCAGCCACCGCCGGCCCGGGCCCGGGCGGTGCGGTCGGCCACGGCGGCGACCATGGCGGCCGTGCCGGCCCCGGTGACCGAGCCGATGACCACGTCGCCGGGGTAGTGGACGCCGGTGTGGACCCGGGAGTACGCGACGGCCGTGGCCAGCAGACGGATCGGCACGGCCAGAGCCGGCAGGTGGCGGCCGACGGCGTAGGCGAAGGCGAAGGCCGAGGCGGCGTGCCCGGAGGGGAACGACGCCGACCGGGGCATGGGCACGTGGCGGTCCACGAACAGGGCCGGCTGGGCCCGCTGGGGGCGGCGCCGGCGGGCGATCGGCTTGACCCCCAGGTTGACCGTTGCCGAGGTGACGCCGATGGCCACCACCCCCTCCAGGGCCGCCCGGCGGCCACGCCGGCCCCCGCCGACGGCGACCAGGGCGGCGATGCCGAGCCACAGCCGCGACTTGTCGGCCGCCCCCGAGAGCCGGCGCACCGGGCCGTCCAGGTCGCCGGTGGGGGTGCGGGCGACGGCCTCGTAGACGGCCCGGTCGACCGCCCCCAGCTCCCGCAGCCCCCCGGCCAGGTTGCGGGCGCCCTCGCCCTGGCGGCGGGGCGGGACCCGCCGGGCCAGGGCGTCGGCGGC